>JALOMY010000003.1 GCA_025455225.1 Cyclobacteriaceae bacterium
GGGCCCGAAACTTCGACAGCGAAAAAATCAAGGTTAACGATAAGGTAGGTAACCCCATTCAGATAGGTGTTATCCTGGTATGGCAAGTACGCGATACCTTTAAAGCAGCTTTTGAAGTAGACGATTATGAGAATTTTGTGAAAATACAAAGTGATGCAGCGGTTCGAAAACTGGCCGGTATGTATGCCTATGATAATTTCGACAATGACGTTGAAGTTACACTACGCTCCGGTCATGATGAAGTAAATCATACGCTCGAAGAAAACCTCCGTAACCGGCTTGAAATTGCTGGCATTCATGTTATCGAAGCCCGTATCGGATACCTTGCCTATGCGCCAGAAATTGCCAGTGCCATGTTGCGCAGGCAGCAGGCTGCTGCTGTAGTTTCGGCACGGTATAAAATTGTTGAAGGTGCCGTAAGTATGGTGCAAATGGCGCTCGATCATCTTTCCAAAGAGAGAATAATTGAACTGGATGAAGAGCGCAAAGCTGCTATGGTAAGCAATTTGATGGTGGTGCTATGCGCTGACAAAGATGTCAGCCCCGTAGTCAACACCGGAACACTTCACAATTAATATGGCACGTGAATTATTCCAGGAGTATCAAACGTTACGGTCGGTGGTATGGATGTGGTGGATTATCATTCCGGTAAGCATAGTGATGATCATCTTCCTTTTCTATGGCTTCTACTGGCAGCTTATAATGGGTGAACCCTGGGGAACAAAACCAGGCTCGGATGCTGAATTGATCCTGACAATTGTGCTGGTACTTGTAACCTGGGGTGTTGTTATGCTGATTCTGTTATCCATGAATCTTCAGGTTCACGTTACCAAAACAGCCATTCGGTACAGGTTAAAGCCCTTTATGAGAAAGTCAGAAGAAATCAATTGCGATGAAATTCAGGCATTCAGGATTCTAAAATTAAGTTTTCTAAAATCAAGAAGACGGGGCATCCGAAGAAATCTTTCCGGAAATGAAAAACTAATCCATATTTCAGGACGGCACGCGTTGGAATTACTATTGAACGATGGAAGGAAACTGGTTATCGGCACTCAACGTCCGAAAGAATTGGAATCGGCTATGAAAGAAATGAAGTCACCCTGCGAACCTGCTTAGCCATGGCTCAAAAAAAACCTTTTGTACTGCGTCTTGATCCCGAGGTTCTAAAAGCCATTGAAAAATGGGCGGCCGATGAATTCCGGTCAACCAACGGGCAATTGGAATGGCTGATAACGAAAGCACTGAAAGAAGCCGGTAGATTCAAACAAAAATGATGCACAAAATATTTCCACTGAACTGGAATGATATTCGCTTCACGAATTATCTTTCGAACTTAAACTGATGATTATGAAAATCTATGCCGTGATTTCATTTATGCTCCTATTCATGGTTTTCATTCCGGCTTATAGCCAAACCGATTATGTTGTTCTGGCCAAGGGTGATACGCTGTATGGCAAAGTAACTCATCTTAATTACGGGATTGAACAAAAAGTTCAGCTGGTTGATACTAATCGAAAAAAATCGGTATACAGTATTGTCCAGGTTAAAGCCTTTCACCTGAAAAATGACAATTACCATGTTGTAAAAATGTTCGACCGGTATAAGTTCATGAAGTTGGTTGTACCGGGATATGCGAGCTTATACGAATACCAGGAAGATGATCGTACAACCTGGGATGGTCGTTATTTATATAAAATGGATGGCTCCGGGATTGATGTTCCCAACATCAGTTTTAAAAGACGAATGGTTGAGTTTATGAAGGATTGTCCCCAGGTTGCTGCACAACTGGATTCAGGTAAACTAGTTCGAAATGATCTTGTTGAAATTGTACAACAATACAACGCCTGCATTGAAAATAATACATTGGTAAGCAAAAACGAGTCAGCTATGGCTGAGCAGGCTGTTGCCACTAAAATAAGCCCCTGGAATGAACTTGAATCGGCCGTGAAAGAATCCGCAACGCTGGAAGAAAAAGAATCCGTTTTGGAAATGATCAGTGAAGCCCGGTCAAAAACCGAACGGGGTGAGAAAATTCCCAATTTCATTTTAGATGGACTGAAGAAATCGTTTGCCGGGGAACCTGCTCTTTCAGAATTGCTGACCAAAGCCATCGATGCATCTATAAAACAGTAAGCCTTTGTTGTACACAAGGTTTTTGCATGGATAAAGCAAGGCCAATCACTTAAAATCTCCGTGATGCACAGGAGAGTGAAAATAGCTGAAGTGGTTTTCGATCCGTCCTAATTAAAACTTCATTCATATCCGTCAGGAGATTCCTCCGGTTTTAAAGTAATCCTTTTCATAGACGATTGATTCCTTATTACCTTCGGGCATGAAACTTTTTATTGAAAAGGAATTGCGCCAGGTTGAACTTAAACCCAAAGATGAAAGTCGGTTTCTTGAAGGTCCTCACAGCCGTTCCTATGAATTCTTTTTTTCACTCCGTGTTTTGCTGGAATTTATAAAAGGATTCCGGGCATTGCACTTTGTAGGACCGTGTATTACTGTTTTTGGATCAGCCCGCTTTAAAGAAGATCATCCGTATTATAAACAGGCATATGAAATTGGTAAACGCATAGGTAAAAGCGGAATTACTGTTATGACTGGTGGTGGTCCGGGTATCATGGAAGCTGCCAATCGCGGAGCTTTTGAGAATGGAGGAACATCGGTTGGCTGTAATATTGAGTTGCCCTTCGAACAGTCAGCCAACCCCTACATGCATAAATGGGTAACCATTAAATATTTTTTCGTGAGGAAGGTGTTGCTTGTTAAATATTCCATTGCTTTTGTTGTGATGCCGGGAGGATTTGGCACAATGGATGAATTTTGGGAAACGCTAACCTTGATTCAAACAAGCATCATCAGTGATTTTCCGGTGGTTATTATTGGCAAAGAGTACTTTGCACCCTTGCAAACCATGCTGAATAAAATGGTGGAAGAGAAAACGGTATCACCCGATGATCTGCGCCTGGTATTGATAACCGATGATGTGGATGAAGTTCAGGATTACATCAGTCGCTTTGTACAGGAAAATTATCATATAAAAAGGGTTAAGCCTCAGCCTTTTCTCTTTGAACATCTCAACTTAAGTAAACGTAAATAATGGATGCTAATTGGTATTTAAGCCATCCGAAACTCATTAAATCTGCAAGCTCTGAATGATTTGATTAATCAATTTGTTATCCGATAAATTCCAATCTATCATGAAATGGTTTTTGCCTGCACTTCTTCTCCTGGTTGCCTGTCAATCAAAACCATCCGAAACACAATCTGAACTTGATATCCAAAGTGAACCTGATTCAGTAATTCAAGACAATGAATTTGAACTTCCACCGAAAACGGACTGGAACTACGAAATTCTGTACGGACATTACGAACATGAAAGCAATACCAGGGGTTTTAACTCATTTGTTGAAATACGACCGGAAGGTAATGACGTTTGGTTCGATTTATCGGTCAATAATCAATCGTGTACCGGCCAGGCGAGTGGATTTATCGGAATTGCTTTACGAACAGATAATGAATACGCTGGTTTTTACGAAAACAACGATTGCCGTCTCGAGTTTTATTTCAACATCATAGAGAAGACTATCCGTATAGAAGAAGTTGGCTTTTGCAAACTTCATGAAACGGGTTGCGGATTTGCCGGTGTTTACCGGCAAGTAAAAAAGACCAATTAATTTTCTTCGAGCGAAGTCAGATCCCAGCTTTTGTTTACATCATACCGAATTTCTCCCCCGCTTACCATTAGTGGTGAAGGGAAATTATCCTGATAGAGAAGACCGGTACCCAGTCCCTGCGGAAGATCAACTTCATAATTTGCTGTAAATTGACAGATGGCATTTAATCCAATGTTTGATTCAAGGGCGGATGTCATCCACCACCCTACATTATGTTGATCAGCCAATTGAATCCAATCGCGGCAGGAATTCAGGCCACCATGCAGCGTTGGCTTTAAGATGATAAACTGGGGTTTGATCCGGGTTAATAATTCAACTTTACGCTGAATTTCAGTAACGCCAATCAATTCCTCATCCAATGCAATCGGGATGGGCGATTGTTTACACAATTGCTCCATGAGAGTTGATCCGGGTTTTATCGGTTGTTCGATTGAATGAACGGAAAAACGGGCCAGCTCATTTAATTTATCCAAAGCCTCCCCGGGATTGAATGCACCATTTGCATCCAACCGCAGATTGATCCCATAGTTGGCGTAACGGGTCCGTATATACTGCAACACCTCACATTCCTTTGAAAAATCCAGGCTTCCTACCTTGATTTTTATAGTCCGGAATCCTTGCATGATTTTCGAATCAATCTGCCGGATCATGGAATCCGGTTCACTCATCCAGATCAGTCCGTTAATAGGAACAGGAACTCCTTCTACAAACCGGTTTTTATAGATCAACCGTTTTCCTCCATTCAGCAGGTCGAGCAAAGCGGTTTCCAATCCAAAACGAATAGAGGGCAAATTGGCAGGCACACATTCAATGATCCGGTTCATTTCCAGCGGGCCCGTACAAAATTTTGCAAGTGAATCAGCAAGCAGATCCTCAAAATCCGTATGGTCATCCGGACTAAGCCCGGGTAAGGGTCCACACTCGCCCAGACCAATCTGATTGGGGTAATTTGAATTCCACACTTTAACAAACCAGGATGTTTTTGAATTCATAGTGCCCCTTGAGGTACGGGCATCAAAGTTGAAGTGAAAGACTTTTTTAATGAAGGATGAACGAATCATTTCATTTCAGAATCTTAAAAGCGAAAGTATGAAATAAATCATCAGCGCTTAACTTTGCCACCCATTATGCAACCGATTTCCATTCAGGATTATCTTTACCACCTTCCGGAAGAACGAATCGCCTATCACCCATTACCCGACCGGGATCAGTCAAAACTTTTGGTTTATAACCGGGGTTCTGTCTCGCATGCGCATTTTAAAAACCTGCCGGAGTTTCTCCCATCTAACAGCACACTCTTCTTTAATGATACCCGGGTTATTCCTGCACGCATGCATTTTGTTAAAGACAGTGGCTCCATAATTGAAATATTCCTCTTAAATCCAATTGAACCATCGGCTTTACTATCGGAAGCGATGGCGGCTACAGGCACCTGTTCCTGGCATTGTATGATTGGTAACGCTAAACGATGGAAACAAAGCACGGTGCTAACAAGAATGCTGGATGATATTAAACTCACAGCATCCCTGAAAGACCGGGCAAATCAGGTAATTGAATTTTCATGGACACCATCCACGTATTCATTCACGGAAATTCTGAGTCGGGTCGGACTCACTCCCCTTCCTCCTTACATCAAGCGCAAAGTCGTTCAAACAGATGCAGATCGATATCAAACAGTTTATTCAGATAAAGATGGAGCAGTTGCTGCACCTACTGCAGGACTCCACTTCACAGAAAAGGTTTTGCAACATTTGGAAAGCCTCGGTATTGAAAAGGAATTTCTCACTCTTCATGTAAGTGCCGGTACATTCCAACCCATTAAATCTGAAAATGCTTTAGAACATACCATGCATGAGGAGCAACTGGTTGTTCAATACCAGACTATCGTAAACCTGCTTAAACCAAATCGATTCATTGTATCGGTAGGCACTACCTCATTGCGTACACTGGAAAGCCTGTATTGGTATGGTGTAAAATTATTGACCAATCCCGATGCCCGGTTTGAAATAGAACAAGATTATCCATATGCACAATCCAAAGGCTTACCCGACCGGTATACTGCCATTTCCGCAATTAAAGCTATGATGGAGAGCAAGGGGCTTAAACAGATAGTCGGGTATACTTCAATTTATATTTACCCGGGGTATTCATTCCGTATATGCCAGGGTTTAATAACCAACTTTCATCTTCCCGGTTCAACCCTGATGTTGTTAATAGCCGCCTTTGTTGGTCCGAACTGGAAAAAGATTTATAACGAAGCACTTGAAAACAACTACCGCTTTTTAAGCTATGGAGACAGTTCCTTACTTATTCCATGATGAATTTCAGCCCTTGAAAGGGCAATGTACTTACCTGAACTGTTTGTTCTACTTAGGTTGCCGGGAATCAAAAAACGTATGCAATTCAGGATTAAATTTTAAAGAAGGGTGTTAGGATTTCACCGGCCAAATCGCGTATCTTAGAATGTTGTGCTTTAGCATTATTATTAAATCGAAACCAAACGAGACGATCTGGCCAATAATCACAGCGTTGAACCACCAAGACTCCTCCTATGCATTATGACATTGACGTTCTCATAATTTTTTCTGAAAAAGACAACCACTCAACTTCCGGACAAATCGGTTGGGTTACCCAGCTTAAAAAACATCTGGAACTTGTACTTACCCAGTTAACCCGGTCTAAACCTGCTGTTTTACTTAAAAGTGAATTTGATTCAATCACTTCTCCCAATCTGAATAATGCTGCTGTATTGATTGCCATTGTTACACCCGATTTCATTGTTTCATCAAATTGCCTGGATAACCTCAAGCGATTTCAGCTAGTGGTTCAAAATCAAACTTCAAGAATATTTAAAGTGGTTAAAAGCCGGGTTCCGCTGAGTTCACTACCGCCAATACTCCAGGAATCAGATGAATATGATTTGACTCCGGTTAATTCAAGCAACAATAGATTATTTTACCAGGCGGAAGATTCATCCGTGAACGAGGAAGAATTATACTGGCTCCGGGTAACCGATCTTGCTTACTCTATAAAAGATGAATTAAGTCAGTTGAAGCCGAACGGAACTGAACAAAATTCAAGGAAACTTATACAGAAGACTGTTTACCTGGCAGAAACCGGCAACGATTTAACGGTTCAGAGACACATTCTTCAGCGGGAACTTATTAAGCATGGCTATCGGGTACTCCCAGAAAAAAAACTACCGGCACATTTTGCTGAATTTGAGAAAGCAGTCCGCCACGACCTGGAGGAAGCCCAGTTGGCAATCCACCTGATCGGCTATCATCCGGGTGAGATGCTTGAGGGAACCCAGCTTTCTGTTTTAGACCTTCAAAACCGAATAGCGTCTGAAAAAAGCAACCGCACAGGAACCGAAAACTTTTCGCGAATGATCTGGATCTCGCCTGAACACATTCGG
This sequence comes from Cyclobacteriaceae bacterium, assembly GCA_025455225.1. Lineage (GTDB taxonomy): Bacteria > Bacteroidota > Bacteroidia > Cytophagales > Cyclobacteriaceae > UBA2336. The sequence continues at coordinate 7,099 of JALOMY010000003.1, forward strand.
GCAGATGATAAACAACGGCAGTTTATTGAAAATCTCAAGCGTGAAACTGAGGTTCAGGAAGGCATTGAAATACTTCAAACACCAATTGAAGAATTCAAAAATATCATCCGGGAAGAATTATCAGAACCTTCGGGAAGTTTTACTCTGCAGGATTCTCAGGGCAAGTCTGTTTACCTTATACACGATCGAATCGATCAGTCGCTGGTTGATCCTCTTATTAAATCTTTGGAAAATGGTGGCTATACGGTTCTTACACCTCAATTCGATGGAGATATGCTAACGGTACGGCAGCGTCATTTGGAAAACCTGAGAGCATTTGATTCAGCAATTATCTTTAAAGGAAAAGTAAATCCGCAATGGGTACGCATGAAAATTCTTGACTTGCTTAAAGCGCCAGGCCTTGGCCGTAATAAACCGGTTATTGGAAAAGCGATTTTAACTTTGGCCGGAAATCCTTTGGAGCTGGAAATTATCAAGAAGCATAATATCAAAGTAGTTGAAACAGACCCGTCTCATGCTACCCATAACCTTCAGGCTATTTTAAGTGAATTTTCGTAATAAAATCCAGTAAGCAAGTATTAAATTAAGTTTTCTTATCCTGTCTGTTTTAATGTAATTATATAATGCAAAATTGTTGGCCTCAAACCCTGAATAAGATTTCCGAAACCAGGCACGGACATAATTTTAAGCTTTTGTTAGAATTATCAACTTCCATTATTTTTAACCCTTAATCGTACCCTCTGAATGGAAATATTCTTACAGGCAGATACCTGGCTCGCTCTTCTGACGCTGACGTTTTTTGAGATTGTTCTTGGTATTGACAATATCATTTTCATTTCCATTGTCTCAAACCGACTCCCGGTTGAAATGCGTCAACGAACCCGTAATATGGGCTTGCTGCTCGCCATGGGCGTTCGAATTGTTCTTTTGCTTGGAATTACCTGGGTGATCGGATTTACGGAGCCCCTCTTTACGGTAGGCGATATTCTTCCTGCCTTTCTTTATGATTTCGTCAATGAACAACATGGTTTTAGCGGACGGGACTTGATCCTTGGATTTGGTGGTTTATTTCTGATTGCTAAAAGTACCCGTGAGATCAACCATGAAATGGAGGGTGAGGAAGACGAAGAAATGCATGTGAGCAAAGGCAAAGTAGATGTTACAGGAATTATTCTTCAGATTATCCTGATCGACTTAATTTTTTCATTTGACTCCATTCTTACAGCCGTAGGGCTTACCAAGCATGTAGTTATCATGATTATTGCTGTAATTTTTTCCATAGGTATTATGATGCTATTTGCAGGAAAGATCAGTGAATTTATTGCAAAACATCCCTCAATGGAAGTATTGGCGCTCGGCTTTTTGATTTTGATCGGGTTTATGCTTTTCCTTGAAGGCCTTAAATACGAAATTCCAAAAGGGTACATCTACTTTGCTGTGGCCTTTTCCCTGCTGATTGAAATGGTGAACATCCGTGTCCGGAACAGGCGAATAAAGGCAAAAGAAAAAGAAAAGGAACATTTGAAGGAACACGCCAAATCATGATTGATGTAAAAAGACAATACCCCATCGGGAAGTTCACTTCAAAACCATCCTATTCGGCAGAAGAAACAAATAATTACATCGAACAAATTGCCGCGTTGCCGGAAAAGTTAGAAAAACTTTATTCGTCCATTAATTCAAACTTATTAAATAGAACGTATCGTGAAGGCGGTTGGACGGGACTTCAGGTTATCCACCACCTGGCCGACAGCCACATGAATGCTTACATCCGATGCAAATGGACATTAACCGAGAATAATCCGGTCATTAAAGCGTATGATGAAAAAGCCTGGGCCGTTACACCTGAGACACAACTTAACGCATCATTATCAATAAATTTGCTTCATGCCCTTCATAAAAAATGGGTTGCCTTACTTCGTGGTCTTACGCAGGAAGAATTGAATAAACAATTTGTACATCCTGAAACGCATAAGCAGATTTCAATTAATCAGCTGATCGCTCTTTATGCATGGCACGGTGAACACCACCTTGGCCATTTAAAACTGATTGCCACAGGACATGATGTAAATCAAACCCAATAATTCTGACTTGAGCTACTCGCCTCCGTACTTATTGTTTAATGCGCACCTGGAAACCATTTATCCTGCTCTGATTCGAAGGGTAAACTTGCCAGATTACCACCGCGAACGAATACAAACTCCGGACAATGATTTTCTTGACCTGGATTGGTTACTTCTACCATCGCGCAAGTTGGTCATTATTTCACACGGGCTGGAAGGAAACTCATTGCGTGCATACATTAAAGGGATGGCGCGGGCACTGATTAGCCAGGGTTTCGATGTGCTGGCCTGGAACTACCGGGGTTGCAGCGGGGAAATTAACCGGCAACTCCGTTTTTACCACAGCGGAGCAACAGACGATCTGAATACGGTATTAGACCATGTTCTCAAATCCAATCGGTATGATGAAATCAATCTTATCGGCTTCAGCCTCGGTGGTAACCTAACGCTGAAATACCTTGGTGAGCAACGCATCCGATCTCCATTGCTAAAACGTGCTGTTGCATTTTCCACACCTTTGGATCTTTACACTAGTTGCCAGGAAATTTCAAAACCATCCAATTGGATCTATTCAAAGCGATTCCTGGTAAGTCTAAGAAAAAAAGTGATCGAAAAATCGAACGTGATACAGGGATTGGATATTCGTGACCTGTCGAAGGTCAAAACACTCATGGAATTTGACGACTATTTTACGGGTCCCGTTCATGGTTTTAAGAATGCCATAGATTACTATGACAAATGCAGTTCACTTCAATTCCTTCGAGATATTCAACTACCCGTACTGATAGTCAATGCGTGGAATGATCCCTTTCTTAGTAAAGCATGTTACCCGGTAGACGAACTAAAGAACCATCCTACTATTCACTTCGAAACTCCTGATTACGGTGGTCATGTTGGGTTCACTCAATTCAATAAAAATGGGCTATATTGGTCTGAACAGCGCGCTCTTCAATTTTTAACTGAACATGATTGAACGCTACAGCATAAGCGCATCAGCACAAGCCGTCAATGATCGATTTCATGTAGATGTTCCGGGCTATTATAAACCCCGGTATAATGCAGCCCCTACCCAACTATTACCGGTTATTACGTCTGAATCTCCACAGGGCATTTCACTTTTTTATTGGGGTCGCCCTCCATTATGGGCCAGAAATAAATCACTGAGTGAACGAATTATCAATCTCCATGTCGAAAATCTTAACGACCGGCCTGTCTTAAAAAAAGCCTTAATGAAATTCAGGTGCATTATACCGGCAGACGGGTTTTATGCCTGGAAAAAAATTGGAAAAAAAACCTCGATCCCCTACCGGGTAATAACTAACCAGGAGTTATTTTCTTTTGCCGCTCTTTGGGAAGAATTCGAAGATGAAACCGGAAGTGTGGTGCATACCTTCAATATCATTACAACAGAAGCGAACGATACATTGAAAAAAATTACAGAACGAATGCCTGTAATACTTACCAGGGAATCAGAAAAAATCTGGTTAGCCGGTTCTTCCACTGAACCGGAGTTATTGAAGCTTCTTGAAATCTACCCTGCAGATCGTACAAGTATGTACCCGGTATCACCCCGAATAAATGAAATTAAAAACGATGCTCCTTCTTTATTGATTCCAACACCGCCTGCTGATCAATTCGGAAACCTTACCTTGTTTGATTAATTACCAAACCCATCATCTTCTTCCTCCTCCTTTTTTTCTACCGGAGGTTCCTCGGTTTTCTTGTTCTTCTTGTCAGTTTTTGATTTCTTCTTGAAAAGTCCTTTCAATCCCTTTTTCTTCTCAGGTTGAACGACAGGTTCCTGTTGCTCAGCGGGTCTCGTATCATCAAACTCATCAAAATTATAGTCATCCATATCCTGAGATACCTGCTGACCTGGTTCTTCTTCAATTTCTTCCTGCTTCTTTTTCTTTTTGAACAGGCCGCTGAAAAATCCTTTCAGTCCCTTCTTTTCCTTTTTCGCTTCGGCTTCTTTCATCTCACTCTGTTTCTTTGCCAGCCTGACATCCGGCAGGATCAGCACATCGCGCAGGTACCATAAGTAACTGTCTTGTTCAACATTAAAACCTACATCTTTAATGTAATAGGTTGGTTTTGATGGGAGATAACGACCGGTCAATTCATCATACTGAACGGTATCGGGTGTATTGTATTTCAATACCCTTACTTCCTGGTCCACACTTATAATATAATCCTGATCCGGGACTTCGGTTGCCTGCTCACTCTGCGGTACATCAATGATGTATGTGCTGTCGATAACCGAACGGGCAGCCGCATCCAGTTCTGCAGTAATTGCGGCAGAATCACCCAGGACCAACGAATCAGGTACAATGGGCTTGATTGGTTTCGCTTCAACAGTCTTTAAACTCCGTACTTTCTGTTTATACGTAACAGGTTCTGCAATAAGGTATTTGGTTTTACTAACCGATGCCAGTTTTGGAGTAGAGTCTTCGTTAAAGTAACTGAATTTCTTTCTCAGTTCATCTTTATCGTAGATATAGGCACTTTGAAATGCAGGGCAAACCAACTTTTGAGTGCATGAACTCAAAATGATCCAGCCAACCAATATGACAATTATTGCCCTGAGCATATTACCGGTAATCAAACAAAAATAACGAAATTAAACAGAAGTAATTCGAAATCCAGTCTAATTGTAACCAGCTGACAATCAATTTCTTTATGCCAGAGTATTAAAATTTTACTTAGTGTAGCGCAGGCAGATCAATAGCCGAATACAAATCGCTTTAAAATGATTAAAAGACACACCAGGAACATCAATATGGAAATCTTATTGATGGTATGCATTGCCCGTATATTAAACGTATTGGGTCGTGAAGGGTCTTTTTTTCTGAAGAAATAAACCAATACTTCATTCAGTTGAAAAAACTCTTTAACGCGATTGGGTTTACTGGATTCTGATTTCATATTGGAGATATTAAAATTGCTCAACGGTTTCAGGCTGAAACCAGTTCCCGTCTTCCCGTATAAGATTGATCAATTCATCTACTGCCTGTGCGGATGGTACATTCCGCTTTACTACTTCCTTTCCACGGTACAAGGTTATCCTTCCCGGACCTGAACCAACATAACCATAATCGGCATCCGCCATCTCACCCGGACCGTTTACGATACAACCCATAATACCAATTTTTATTCCTTTTAAGTGGTCAGTTCGTTTACGGATCATGGCTGTCGTTTCCTGCAGATCAAATAGCGTTCTTCCACAGGATGGACACGAAATATATTCGGTTTTCGACATCCGGTTCCGGGTTGCCTGAAGAATTCCAAAAGCCGTTTTATTGGAAAGATCGGCATGGCGCAGTGCATCTTCTTTGGCTTGATGATCAGCAACGCCAAGCATAATTCCATCGCCCAATCCATCAATAAATAATCCACCTGCATCGGTGGCTGCAAAAATCCGGAATGGATCTTCTTGAAGTGATGGATAGGAACGTTGAATGATGACCGGTACCTGAACATTCTTAAGTATGAATTCAAAAAATATTCTTCGCAACTCAGCCATGGCATGTGAATTCTCACTGTGAATGACCGCTACGGATGTTGGATTCTTCTCCAGTGCCTGAAATAAAGAATCATCCAATTCATCGATACTAAAACGGACAAAGTTTACATCCTTATGCTTTTTACCCGGCTGTAGAAATTCCGTTTTCGTGAACAGAGGAATTTTGTTCACCTGGTCATCGGAAGAAAGCCAAACCGGGTAATTCCGGATTTCTTTCAAACCGTTTGGCAGCATGAAAGGAATCGGCCGGTTGCCTGTATAAACATAGTCTGCTCCCTGGTCATTCATCCGCCATTTGTCCGGTTCCGGCAGATAAAAATGCCCGATGCAACGAAGGTCTTTGTAATCGCTGATCTCCACAGTACTCAAGTCGGCAAGCACCCTTGGAACATGATGACCTCCACCGATATTTGAAACTTCACGGGTTACTCTTCTATTATAGCTGTACGGATTAACTGGTGACTCATTAATGGCTTTGATTGGTTTATGGTTGATTCGATCAATGTATCGATCAACCATTATCCTGGCCACAGGTGCTTCAGCTTCAGGTTCTTCTGTTAATGACACGCGAACGGTATCGCCTAAACCATCTTCCAATAAAGTTCCGATGCCCACCGAAGATTTGATACGACCATCTTCGCCATCACCAGCTTCAGTTACACCCAGGTGAAGCGGATATGGTTTGAAACCTTCTTCATTCATTTTCTGAACCAGCAAGCGGTATGCCTGAACCATGACCTGAGGATTGCTGGCCTTCATGGAAAGAACGATATTATAATAATTCAGGTCTTCACAGATCCGTAAAAATTCAAGGGCTGATTCAACCATCCCAAGGGGCGTGTCACCATACCGGCTCATAATCCGGTCACTCAGTGAACCATGATTGGTACCAATCCGCATGGCTGTTCCATATTCCTTACAGATTTTCACAAGTGGTGTAAATTTCTCACGGATTCGTTCGAGCTCCGCCTGGTAGGCTGAATCGGAATAGTCAATAACTTCAAATCGCTTTTTATCAGCATAATTACCCGGGTTGATCCGAACTTTTTCCACGATGCGTGCAGCTAATTCGGCAGCATTGGGTGTAAAATGGATGTCGGCAATAAGCGGAACCGTATAGCCCCGTTTGTGAAGTTCCTTTTTGATTTCGGCCAGATTCTGTGCCTCCTTAATGCTGGGTGCTGTGATGCGTACGTATTCACAGCCTGCCTCCACCATGCGGATAGTTTGTTCTACCGAACCATGGGTATCCATGGTATCCACCGTTGTCATGGACTGGACCCGAATTGGATTGTTACCGCCAAGGGGTACATCTCCGATGTTTACTTCGAGGGATTTCCTGCGGTTATATTGAACAAGGCTTGTACAGTATTGCTGTACCAGTGTAACGGTTGAATTCACAAATCACAATTTGACGCAAATTTAACCGATATGAAGGGTATTTTGTTCAGACAACCTAAATATCGCCCAATTGAGGCCGTATTATGATTTCCTCGACCACACTACGGCTGGAGAGCGCGTACGAGGCGTATACCATATCGGCAATATCCTCCGGCTTCATAAACCGGTCCTCGGGCAAATTCACCCCCTCCCAGCTGGCCGTAAGGGTAGCACCCGGCATGATGGCCGTTACCCGGATGCCCATATCCTTAAGCTCTTCCCGGAGGCATTTTGAAAATCCCAGCAATGCAAATTTGGTGATGGCGTACGATCCACCATTTTTATACGCTTTCATGCTGGCTATGGAGCACATGTTGAATATATGCCCTCTTTTGTTCTGTTTCATTTGGGGTAAAATCCCCCGCGTTACGTGATAGGCACTTAACAGGTTTGCCTGGATCATGGATTCCAGCACGCCTTCCTCCTCGGTGCTGATTTCACCAGGTACAAAAAAGCCGGCATTATTAATCAATACATCCACCGGGCGATTTAATTCGGTGATAAATTGAATAAAACGGGTTATTGCCTTTCGATCGGTTAAATCGGCTGCAAGAGTTAAAAGATTACCCGGATGCTTTATGTCAGCCTTTAATTTTTCCAGATCCTCGCTGTGACGGGAACAGGTAACTACATCAAATCCTTCCTTTATAAATCGTTCGATGATTTTTCGGCCTATGCCTTTCGATCCGCCTGTAATTACCAGTAATTTATTCATTTCAAAGGGAATGTTATTTTTGGGTATCTTTAGCAAGATAGTGATAACCCATAATTTGTTCATTCATACCCTGCGGAACCAGCGCATATTTAATGCAGGCATTTACTTCGTATCATTAATCGGATTCAACAACCTTCGCAAGGCATGAAAGAAATTGGCCGATATTTCATATTTCTTGGAAGCCTGTTTATCAACCGGGAGTCTTTCAAAACTCAATACAAACTAATTATTGAAGAATGCATACTCATCGGGATTGACTCCATTTTTCTGTTTGTACTGGTATCCACTTTTATAGGTGCTGTAACCACCGTACAAACAGCCTATAACCTGGTGGCTCCTTATATACCCAATTATGTGATTTCCCAGGTAGTCCGTGAAATGACCGTGCTTGAATTGGCCCCTACCATCATGGCTATTATCTATGCCGGAAAAGTAGGTTCGAGTATGGCCGGAAACCTGGGTACCATGCGTATAACGGAGCAGATTGATGCACTTGAAGTGATGGGTATTAATTCCATTAATTACCTGGTTTTACCTAAGATTATTGCCTCCATTATGATGTATCCTTTGCTTGTTGTGGTATCAGGCACTTGCTCCCTTGTTGGTGGATATCTTGTGGGCGTATTAACCGGTATTATAACACCTACCGAATATATTTACGGAATTCGTTACCTCTTTAATGAATTCACCATTACGTTCGCTTTAATAAAGTCATTTGCTTTTGCCTTTCTGGTTGCATCGATTTCGTCATTTAAAGGATATTATACACAGGGTGGGGCACTGGAGGTTGGCATCTCCAGTACAAAAGCAGTTACAACAAGTGTAATAGCCATTTTAATTGCTGACTACTTGCTGGCTCAACTATTACTGGCATGATTGAAATTCAACATATTAGTAAATCATTCGGAGAACGAAATATTCTAAAAGATATTAGTGGGGTGTTTGATAAAGGTAAACCCAACCTGATCATTGGAGCTTCAGGTACCGGAAAAAGTGTCTTGCTGAAATGTATTGTTGAATTGGTAAAGCCGGATATCGGAACGGTTTACTTTGATCGTAGAAATTTCACAGACAGCGACCGCAAACAAAAATCAGAAATAAGGCGTGAAATTGGTATGCTCTTTCAGGGAGGAGCCCTTTTCGATTCCAAAACTGTTGAGGAAAATGTTCAGTTTCCTCTCGACATGCTCTCGGTAATGCCCCGGGATGAAAAACTTGATCGTGTTAACCTGGTATTAAACCGGGTAGGTTTAGCAAACGCCAACAAAAAAATGCCTTCCGAATTAAGTGGCGGAATGCGCAAACGGGTCGGTATTGCCCGGGCCATTGTTAACAACCCGAAATACCTGTTCTGTGATGAACCGAATTCAGGTCTTGATCCTCAAACCTCAATCCTGATTGATGAACTCATAAGCGATCTTACCACCGATTATGATACCACTACCATCGTAGTAACTCACGACATGAATTCAGTTATGGGAATTGGTGAGAAAATAATGTTTCTCTACCAGGGGGAAAAACTATGGGAAGGCACCAAAGATGATATTACGCATTCCGGTGTAAAAGAACTGGATGACTTTGTCTTTGCCAATAAAGTAATGATATCAATGCGTGACAAGCTTTAATTATGCTGTTCAAAATTTCAGGGCGGCATATCCCTTTAACTGATAGGTTGTAAAAACCGTCAGCATAGAGGTGGCAATACCCACCTGCGGATGGATTTTTTTTGGATCAACTTTCCGTGAGATCAAAGACTGACCACAAACAAAGAATTTTACGCCTGCATTGCAGAGTTCATCATATAACGCCAGGTTTGGGTTGTCTTTCTTATACCGGGCCCGGTATGAGTCATTATCCAGCAATGAATACGTTGCTTCATTATGAACAGCAACAATGATGTTCAGATTTTCTTTGGGAACACCCCCCATATAATGCAGGTTAATCATACGGGCGATATTATTTAATCCGAAATGCACCTGGTCTGCCGGTTCGCTACCGGTTGCCAGATCAATAACAATATTATATTGAAGATCGGGATCAGGTTTTTCAATAGCATCGGTAATATCATAAATACCACCATAATTCTTGATCAACGGAAAAATGTACGACTGAGCCTTACCTGTACCGGAAATTAAAATCAAACCAATCAAAAGAAGTATTCTCATAAATAACATGATTTTAAGTTTTTATTATGGGGAATTCCATCCAGAACGTGGACCCCTCCCCTAATTTAGATTCAAAATTGATTGCCCCACCCATCTGTTCGATTCCTTGCTTTGCAATTGCAAGTCCAAGGCCTGAACCGGTTTGTTTAGTACTGAAATGAGGTAGAAATATTTTATCTTTTAACGATTCCGGAATACCCGAACCGTTATCAGTGAAGCTAATTGTAACCCGATTATCACTAACCTTTACTGAAATTTTCACCTTAATGGAAGAATCAGATCGCGCAGACTGAATTGCATTTAAAACTAAATTAGAAAATATCCGGCCCAGAAGTTTTTGATCAGCCAGAATTTCGATCCTTTCACGGGGTACGTCCAAAACAATATCTGCAGACTGTTCATGCAGGGATTTACAAGAAACAAGTAATGAAATCAATTCAATTCGTTCCAGCACCGGCTCCGGCATTTTTGCAAACGTACTGAATGAAGAGGCGACACCATCTAATATTTCTACTTGTGACAAGACTGTTGCAATGGCTGTACGTAGTTTTTCCATCTTTCTTGGATCCTGATCATTTAGACGCTCCAGCTGCTGGAAGGTTAGCTTAATAGGGGTTAGAGGATTTTTTATTTCATGTGCAACCTGTTGTGCAATTTCGCGCCAGGCCCGTTCCCGCTGGACACGTTCCAACTCCCTTTTATTGTTGCTCAGGGTTGACAACATATGGTTATATTCTTTCACCATGATACCGATTTCATCATCTGACTTCCATTCGAGAGGCTGGTTGGATTGAATTAATGATATGCGTCCTAACTTCTGTGTTATCATTCGTAAGGGAAACGTCAGCCAGGTAGAAACCCAGTAGGAAATGATAAGTAAAACGATGAAAATAATAGTAAATACCGATATTATATTAGCCAGAACCTGAATCTGCATTTTCTCGAGCAAGTAAGCCGACTGATAAAAAGGAACAGCTGCTATCCCTAAAAGTGTACCATCTTTAGGAGAAATAACAGCCGAGTAGGCAACATTATAAACCAGATTACCTACTTGCTCCCTGGTTACAAATGAACGTTCACTTTGAAGAATCCGGTTCAATGCATGGGGGTTGATAAAAGGAGAAAGCAATTGATTCTCAAAAATCATGGGTTGACTCGAAAATTGAAGCCGTCCATTTATAGTAAAGTAATTAGCATCCAGGTTAGAGATGCTTGCCAGTTGGGAGAAGTTTTGTTCTGCGAGAGCCGGATCTGAATCCAAAGATTCGCTTACCTGTAAGCTAAGTTCACGCGAAAAATGCTGGGATTTAGTCAGATATTCAGTATTTAACTGATCCTGGTTGGTCTTTGCTGTCAACCCTAACGTCATCAAGCTAACGATGATCAATGGAACAAAAAATGACAAATTCAAAACCAACTGGATACGTGCAGCAAGAAGTAATCGTTCATTGCGCAGGAAATCAACAAGGCCAATGATCAACAGAAAAAACAATACAGCAGCCAGGCCTATGATTATAAAAAAAGAATAATCAGCAATCTGTAATAACATTGAAGGTAAAGGTGCGGAAACCAGAACAATTCTTCCTGACGTATCCTTGGATCCTATGTGTCTATAACCGTTTTGATACAATCCGGTTGAAAACAGCTTTGGATTCTCTAACTGGTTCATATTAAAATAATTATAATTCAGTTCACCCGACTGGAACTGAATTGAACCATCTGAAATTACTGCATAGCTGTATTCTTTCGAACGATATGATTTCTGAAAGCGGTTATCAACAAGCAGTTCCGGGTAAACCGTTTCCGGGATAAGACTTTTCAGCGACAAACTTAAACCAACATATCCTGCCAGAATATCGCTGCGGTGGATTGGAATCAACACTACGTATTTACTGGAAGTCTCATTTCTTTCGCGGTTGATAAAGTAAACACGCTGTTGAATCGCTTCCGTAGTATCAACCCCTGATTGAAACATCCATTGCCTTAAGGGATATGGATTCAAATCATCCATTGCATTTCCCTCAGCATTGAATAACATGATTGTGACATTATACTTATTGAAATACCCCGGTATAAATACCTGGCGAATCTTCTGAGTAACGGCTTCTTTATTTAGAAAAGGTCCGTACATACGGGTCTGAATAAATAAATCTCTTGAAATTCGATTTATGGTTTCATTAAGCAAAAACTCTCCAAAATCATCGCGCTCAATTAAATAAATCGTTGCAAACCGAGCCTGGTCCCGTTCCATTCTTATGTTATTGAATTTCCAGGTCGCGAAATAGGTGTTTATCGAAAAGACAAGTATGGCGAGGAAAAAATAAAGAAACGTGCGGTACTGAAACTTTTGCAGCGTTCGAACGAGATTAAATATCCACACCAACACGATATACAATAGCCCGCATAATAATGACGAGAGAAAGTATTGACCGCTGAGTTCATTAATTCCTATAAAAATTAAACTACCCGCGAGAATAAATAGTATAATCTTATTTATGGTCTTATTCCTAAGCAACAGCCGCAGAAACAGATGACTGAATAAAAATCCAGAGATACATGAAATCAGAATTGAAATAAACGCGGCAATCCGAACTACATTAAAGGATACAGATTCCGAAACATTTAAGGTTATTGTTGAGTTGTTGTACAAGGTCTGTATTACAACAAATGGAAAGAGAATACCAAACAATAATGCGCAAACTGAAAATACTGAAATTATACTATTCCACTTTTTATCAGATAATAACCTACGAAGGCCTTTAAACCGGAAATAATTAAAGGCCAGGTAAATGCAAAGAATCAGAACCATGGTCAAGTTCAGTATCATTTCACTCATAGATGAATTAAACTCAGATGATGCAAAATTCTTGGCATCAAACAATTCCGAGTTTAAAAACCGGGAAGGTATCCGGGTTAAAACCATCAGATACCGGATTGAAACTATACCGGTAAATAAAATTAAAAAGCTTATTGCTGGATTGATTCTTCTCCATTGTGTAACCAATGGAATGAACAGAACTACCAGTAGAATTAAGGTTATCGTAAAAGACAATAAGGCCAGTATTCCATCAAAGGTTATAGCTGGCTCTGCTGAAATTGGCATAATACGAAACAGGGTTTCACCTTTTATTGCTATCGGATATCCCTCCACTGCAGTGCGATCCAATATAACAACCTGGTAATTACCAGCTATAGATTGATTCAATGAAGGCTCCAGATACTCGTTTTGAATTTTATACTGAATATGAAGCGGGATAATAGCAATTAATGAATTAGTGGTATTGATCACCCATTTTCGAAGGAGGAAATCACCAATTCCGGTCTTAATGTGCTTCGCGTGATAGTCGCCCATCATAAAGCGTACACCGGGTAAATAACGATTGCTAGACCAATACGAAATCTGCTGATCTGTAAGTACGCAGAAAGTTATAGCATTTAAATTCTCAAGACTGACGAATTCGATCTTTCCGGACGGAATGGAATAGGTATTTACATATTGGTCTAATTTATTTAGCTCACGATCTAAATTTTCGGTAATAGAAGCTGCCATTTCCTGTCCGGGTGTAGGCAGAGAAGCCCGATAGGAAAAATAAATGCCGCTGCATACAAACGCCAGTACAATCAGGTATAGCCAGGTAATTGTCTTCTTTATTGTCATATCCGAATTCAATAAAGTTAACAATTCCAACTATTGAAGCATATACTAAAGTACCTGTATCGATCAGGATAAAAGAAATCTGTTCACTGTCAATTAAAAACCGGCAGCCTGGTATTAAAGAATAAGAAATACAGATTATAGTAATGTCAGCTATCCAACCACCGCTTTTTGCTTTGAATTAGCCGAGGCATTTGCTCTGCTGTTTCGGTACCAAACGTAACCAAGCACCAGAATGGCGAGGTAAGGAAGACTTAAAAGATAAAGAATTCCAGTATTCAAACCGGCAGCAATACCAATATCCCCACTGCTGATATTGTTTTCAAGCTGAGTACGGCACATGGCACATTGTGCCAATAATCCCGGACCTGAAAGAAACATTAGGAGAAATAACTGTAGACTGATAAACTTTTTCATACCGGCTATTGATAATACGGACTGATCATCAAATATACAATTACTCCGGTGATGGCCACATACAACCAGATCGGAAAAGTATACCTGGCCAATGCTTTATGCCGTTCATAATTACCGGAAAGAGCCCTTCCAAACGTAAACAACACAAATGGAATTACAACTACTGAAAGAATAATGTGGGTAACAAGTATAAAGAAATAAACATACCGGATTACTCCCTCCCCACCAAAAGGAGTTGAATCGCTTGTCATATGATACATGACGTACATTACCAGAAAAGCTGCAGACAGCCCTATACAAATTTTCATAAGCAATTCATGCCGCTTACGATTACCTGATTTGATTGAAATAAAAGCCATTACCAGTAATAGTGCTGTAAGGGCATTAATTGAAGCGTAAATTGGCGGAAGAAACGAAAAGTCGTAACCTTCTATTTTTACACGAAAAAGCACCGCTACAACTATCGGAACAATTACCGATATTATTATTATCAGTCGGTGGTAAGGATCCCGGGTGCTCACACTAATATTGTTTAAGAATAATATTGATCTCCATCAAAAGCCGGTCAAATTCCTCACGATTACTCAGTTGATAATATCCACGTATTCGACCTCCGTGATCAACAAGTATCAGATCATTTGGTTCACTCACGAATAAAAAACAATTTTTATAATTAGTAAGAACAGCTTCAGCAATTACAATCGATTCAAGTTTCACACTTTTATCTAATGATTCCAATGTTCCGTCCTGAATAACAATAACCTGGAGCAGGTTAGGTTTATAATTTGGTAATAATCGATCAGAATACAGAGGCTTACTGATTTCCGGATCTAAACTGTATAAAGTTAAACTGTCAGATGAATTCCAGGCTAAACGAGAAAGAATTGAGTCAGGAATGACATAAGGCAATGTCAATTGATAACCGCAATCTGAAGGGAGATCTGAAGGGAACTCGTCAATAAAAAGTGGCCTGACTTCAAATTCATTTTTGCCAAAGAATTTAAGAAAAAGGAAAATACCAACCGGCAGAGCGAGTGCCAGTACCAGAACGAGTGATTTAACTTTATTCATCAATACCTAACAAAAAAGAAAGGCTTAAGTTCACCTTAAGCCTTCTATTTGATACATCATTAGTATTACGGACGTGCTAATTCAATTTGAATACCTTCATAAACAAAAGCCACCAGCATCCAAACCACAAATATCATCGGGATAAGGATTGACCATAGCAAAACTTTGGCTTCATAGCGCAAGTGCATAAATTCTCCGACAATATAAGCTGCCTTAACAATCGTCATTAAAATAAAAGTCCATATTCGAAGGTCTTTCATTTCATGAGGTACACCAAACGCAACACCAAATTCAAAAAGCGTGATTAAGCCCAGGATTCCAGCCACCTTCCACAAGTGACGGATTTTTGCCGTATCAGGAGGGAGAACATTTACCTGGGGTGCATCTTCAGAATGAGCCATAGTTATGAGTTATCAGTTAAGGTTTATACAAGATAAAAAAACGTAAATACAAATACCCATACAAGATCTACGAAGTGCCAGTACAAACCAACCTTCTCCACCATCTCATAATGGCCTCTGCGATCATAAACTCCGGTAACGGTATTATAATAGATCAGAAAATTCAGCATTACACCACTGAACACATGAAATCCATGGAATCCTGTTATGAAAAAGAAAAACGCTGCAAAATCTGGCGGTCCGTATTGGTTCATGCTGAGATTAGCCCCGAAAAACTCTGTTCCCTTAACAACTGCATCTCCTTCTGTTGTGCCATGAATGAAGTGTGTCCATTCCCATGCCTGGCAGCTTAAGAAAGTTAATCCACCCACAATCGTCCAAAGCATCCACTTCTCAACGGAATGGCGATCCATGCGATGGCCAGCTTCCACTGCCAGTACCATGGTTACCGAACTCATAATGAGAATGAAGGTCATTAACCCAACAAATACCAGGGGAGCATTAACGCCATGGAAAAAGGGGATCGCATCAAATACCTTTTCAGGGATAGGCCAATAAGCCTGTGAAAATTTAAAGGCCTCCACTGCTCCTTCATAGGCCTTATGAGATGACCTCACCAGGCCGTATGTAATTAGTAATGCTGAAAACGTAAAGGCATCGGAAAGGAGGAAGAACCACATCATGAGTTTGCCATAACTGGCATTCATCGGGGAAACTCCGCCATCCCAAACCGACTTGCCGGGTGCAGGAACAGTTGCGGTAGAAGTACTTGCCATTGTATTGAGTTACAGTTTTGGTTTAAGGATTCAATAATAAGAATACGAACAAATATAGCCAAAGTCCGCCCAAAAAATGCCAGTAGGTTGCGCACATTTCAAGCTGATTCATGTTTTTTGAATGGATGCGAAACCGGAATGCGCTGATCAGAACCACCACCAGAAAAATGAGGCCGCTCACTATATGCAAGCCATGAACTGCGGGCAAAATCCAAAGAAAGGAATGGGATACATTACTGCCGGTAAAATGCTCTTTTAACGAGACCATTTCCACATAAGCATAGTATTGCCCAACCAGGAACGATATGCCCAGTATCATTGTGGCTGCAAGCGAAAATTTTAACCATTTAATTTTATCCCTTCTGGCAGCAAAATAGGCCACAATCATGGTAACGCTGCTCAATAAAACAATGCCGGTATTAATCCAGAACATATCGGGCAAAACAATTTCGGCCCAACCTGCATCGGCTCGTTTAACCAGGTAGGCACTGGTCCATGCTCCAAACAACATGATCACACTCATCATAAAAAGCCAAAGAGCAAACTTCTTTGGATTCATGGAGAGGGGCCTTTTGGCCTCTTCTACTATTCTTAGATCCTTCAATTCCACATTCATAACATCCTCATTCTATATTTTATCAATCAAATAGGCAATCTGTACAATTGGCAAATAAAAAAATGATCCGAACATAATTCGTAAAGCGCTGACACGACTTCCTGTTTTCATTAATGAAAAAGTTTGCGCCAGAAAGAGCACTCCGCAAATGGTAGCTACAATGGCAGAATCAATCCCGGTAATACCAAATTTAGCAGGCAGCATTCCTAAAGGCAGAAGGAATAAAGTGTAAATCATGATTTGAATTGCGTTATTCAAATCCCGTTGTCCACCGAATGGAAGTAATTTAAATCCTGCCTTTTTATAATCCTCATCCGCCAGCCAGGCAATTGCCCAAAAATGAGGAAACTGCCAGATGAACTGAATACCAAAAATAATCAGTGCTTCATAAGTAATCTTCCCTGTTGATGCTACCCAACCCAGCAAAGGAGGAAGAGCTCCCGGTATGGCGCCAACAAAAACAGCTATAGGTCCCACTCGTTTCAGAGGGGTGTACACAAAGCTGTATAAAATCATGGACAGAACAGACAAACCAACCGTTAACAGGTTGGAACTGTATAAGAGGATTGAAATGCTTACTGCAAAACAAACGATAGCAAAGACGAGGGCCTCCTGAACCGTAACCCTGCCGGTTGGAATCGGACGGTTCATTGTTCGGGTCATCAGTTTGTCGTAGTTACGTTCAAGAATTTGATTTATCGTAATGGAGGAA
This sequence comes from Cyclobacteriaceae bacterium, assembly GCA_025455225.1. Taxonomy (GTDB): domain Bacteria; phylum Bacteroidota; class Bacteroidia; order Cytophagales; family Cyclobacteriaceae; genus UBA2336. Next base: position 24,653 of record JALOMY010000003.1, read on the forward strand.
CCCGATAATAATAATCCTCCAACAAACAACAATGTCAACGTGCTCCAATTCACAGTTGGGGTGGCCAGTGTATACCCAAAAGCACATGAAAAAGCTACCAAAAGCGATAACCGGAATTTCAGAAGCTCCCAGTATGCCTTCGCTTTAGCTGCAACCCAATCTGTTCCGTGTAAAGTATCTATCGTTGCCATTCTATTTTATTAACACACCGGTTTTGCCTGTGTTTAATTTTAACGCTAATAAAAATAACGTTCCGAAGGAAATGGAAGCCAATCCCAGATGAACGGGTTGCAAGGCCGGAGGCACAGCCATATAGGCCATTCCTGCACCGCTTAAAACCGTGCACAAAAGTAACAGGAATACCCCAAGGCCAAAAGATCTCATCCTGTCACTTTGAATCAATTTGTATAGTATACCGGCAAAAATTATCAGTACAATCCATGAAAAAGAGCGATGGATAATAAAATCAGTACCCAGGGAAGCAATCCAATCGTTACGGTTGGCGATTGTGCGTGCCACCTGATCCAGGCTTTCACGTACCTGGGTGCCTAATAAAATCTGGAAAAGCAGGGCAACAAGGCCCCCGATTACCCAGGGATTTAATCCGGCAACTTTAAATACCGGATAGGAATCGCGTGATGTCTGATGTATAATCCACGTTAAAAGGGCAACAATTACCAAAGCCAAAAACATGTGGACGGTTATTGTCCATGGGGTTAGATTGGTTGAAACCACAAATGAACCAATCCATCCCTGAAAACCAACCATAAGAAAAGTAATCAAGGCCACAACAGTCCACGACCTCTGCGTATTCCAGAAACGAATGGAGGAAACAAATACAGCAAATATCAACAGGCCAATAATCACACCTATAAGGCGGTTTATATATTCAATCCATGTTTTAAGGGGATTAAAATCCGCTTCTTCACGGATGGATTCATCTTCTAATATTTTCTCAGCTGTGGATGAAAGTCCTATTGCATTCAAATATTTAGCAAAACGGATATTCTTCTCATGGCGGTAATTCGAGTAGATTTCCTTGTAATTTTCCGGTAATTGATCTGCCGAAGTTGGGGGTACCCATTTGCCAAAGCAAGTTGGCCAATCCGGGCAACCCATGCCGGAACCGGTACTTCTCACAATTCCCCCAACCAAAATCAATACGTAAACCGCAATTAAGGTGGAAAGGGATAACCTATAAAATCCCCGTACACGCATACGACATAATCAACGAAAAAAGATTCAAGCTCACCAACCCGGATAACTGATTAGTGGTCTTGAATCTTCTTACCTTTTACTATTAATGCTTTTCGCCTTCAACCACAATCGCTCCGTGACCACCGGAAGTCTCCAGTTTAATCATCTCATTCTCATGAGGTAGGTTAGACTCAGGAGTCTCGGAATATGGAACAGTCTGAGGGATATAATCATCTTTAGCCCCTGGCTTGCTGTAATCATAGGGCCAACGGTACACAGCTGGTATTTCACCCGGCCAGTTGCCATGACCCGGCAAACGAGGTGTAGTCCACTCAAGTGTAGTTGATTTCCAGGGGTTAGCCGAAGCCAGTTTCCCTCTGAAAATACTGTAGAAAAAGTTAAACAAGAAGATCAATTGTGCTGTAAGCGTAAACACAGCTGCAATGCTAACCAGGGTATTTAAATCCGTAAACCCGCTGAAGGTCTCAAAATTGGTAAACGAATAATATCTTCTTGGGAAACCCGCTATTCCAATATAGTGCATTGGGAAAAACACCATGTAAACGCCTACGAACGATAACCAGAAGTGAATGTATCCCAGCTTTTCATTCATCATCCTTCCAAACATTTTCGGGAACCAATGGTAAATACCGGCCAGCATTCCAAAGAATGAAGCGCTACCCATTACCAGGTGGAAGTGTGCAACAACGAAATAGGTATCATGTAACTGAATATCGATGGCTGAATTGCCCAGGAAAATTCCAGTAATACCACCCGTTAAGAAGAATGACACAAGACCGATTGAAAACAACATTGCCGATGTAAACCGGATGTTGCCCTTCCAAAGTGTTGTTACATAATTGAAGATCTTAACAGCTGATGGAACTGCGATAATCAAGGTTAACAACATGAAGATGGAACCGAGGAATGGGTTCATTCCGGTAACAAACATATGATGCGCCCAAACTATAAAGGAAAGTATTGCAATAAATAACATGGAACCAATCATCGCTTTATAACCGAAAATAGGTTTACGAGAATTGGTAGCAATAATTTCAGAAGTAATACCCAGCGCAGGCAACAACACAATGTATACTTCAGGATGGCCCAGGAACCAGAATAAGTGCTGGAATAAGATGGGGCTACCCCCTACATTAGTCAAAGCCTCACCACCAATGTAGATGTCAGAAAGGAAGAAACTGGTTCCGAAGCTACGATCAAAAATCAGCAATAAGGCAGCGGCAAACAGTACCGGGAATGATAGTAACCCGATAATGGCTGTAAAGAAGAACGCCCAGATGGTAAGCGGCATACGCGTGAACGACATGCCGCGGGTACGCATATTAATCACAGTGGTGATATAGTTGATACCGCCTAACAGGGTGCTGACAATAAACAAGGCCATGGCAACCAACCAAAGTGTCATTCCGAGCCCGGATCCCTGAATTGCCTGAGGCAAAGCACTGAGTGGTGGATAAACTGTCCAGCCACCGCCAGCAGGTCCTGTTTCCAGGAAGAATGAACTCATCATGACTACACTGGACAAAAAGAAGAACCAGTATGATAACATGTTCATAAATCCCGATGCCATATCACGTGCCCCGATTTGCAACGGAATAAGGAAATTTGAGAACGTACCACTTAATCCGGCAGTGAGCACAAAGAACACCATGATTGTTCCGTGCATGGTAACGAGGGCCAGATAAAATTCCGGATCGAGTTTTCCTTCCGGGGTAATCCAACCGCCAAGCATCGGACGTAACCATTCCAGGCTCATATCGGGGAAACCCAACTGCAACCGGAAGATCACTGAAAGCAATCCACCGAAAAGTGCCCAAAACATCCCCGTGATCAGGAATTGCTTGGCAATTACTTTATGATCCTGACTGAAAATATAGGTTGTCCAAAAATTGCCCTCATGATGCTCATGCTCATGATCATCATGGTGGTGTACATCAATGTTGGTGTGAGTATGTGTTGTTGCCATGTCGTTGATAATCTTAATTTGAACCTACTGCCGTCTGAGTTGCCTGAACAAAAGCATCGTTATCGACCGGTATACCTGCTTTAATCATAGCTGATTCCCTCAGGCTAGCCGGTACATTCTTCAAATAATCAGGATTTTGCTTTAACCAGGCTTCTTGTTCCATCTTCCATTTTTCAAAATCTTCTGGTGTATCAACTACTACCGGCATCTTCATGGAAAAATGTCCTTTTCCACAAATTTCAGTGCAGGCAAGTTCATAGTTAAAATCAGGATTGCCCAATTCATCACGCATCTCTTTGGTAGTTTTGGTTGCGGTGAATTTGAATTGAGTAGGCATCCCCGGAACAGCATCCATTTTCACCCGGAAATGAGGAAGAAATACACTGTGTAAAACATCTTTTGCTCTTATTTTCAAGAGTACTTCCTTTCCTTTAGGTATGTGCAGTTCTAAGGATTTAAAATCATCATAGGTATTATTATCGGTAAGGACAAGACCAAATTCGTTGATTGCATCAATCTTCTGATAATGGTACTCGCCAAGCACTTTATCTTTTCCCGGATACCGTGCGGTCCAGGCAAATTGCTGGGCAATTACTTCAATAACTTCCGCATCCTCAGAAGCAGGTGAGGTTATATCGTTCCACGCACGCAAGCCTGTGAATATCAACACGGCCAATACGATGGCCGGAATAATCGTCCATGCTAACTCCAGATAATGGTTATCCGGATAGAAAGTTGCCTTTCTTCCCTCTTTATACTGGTATTGATATATGAATACGAATTTAATTATGCTGATAATTGTGAAGGCAACTACTGTAACACCCATTGTAATCCAGAATAATGTATCTGTCCAGGCGCCATGCTCGGATGCAATGGGCAATGTATACTTATCGAAATTCGCATACGAATACCAGAAAAATCCTGTAAAACCAAAGATTGCGAAGAGCAGAAAAAGCATCGCATTGATGCTGTTGCTGCTGTCTACCTCACCTTCTTTCTTTCCCTTTGCTACACTTACCAGGTTACTGATTCTGAAAATCATATACAGAATAGTCAGAACCAGAATTACACCAAGAACAACAATCAGAGTCATCATACTGCTTTCAAATTAAATGTGGTGATGGAGGCTTTCTTCTAATAAAGGATGGTTCTTGCCAAAGAGGGGCATTTTGGACAAGCTGGATAATGTTATCCATAAGAACGCAGCCAGGAAGATGAATGCCGTACCGATTTCGAGAAGCCCTAATCCCCCCTGCTCTTTCATCACACCCGGTGTAACCATATTGTAAAAATCAAACCAATGTCCAACAATGATAATCGGACAAACCAGTTTCAACATTGATAAATGGCGTTTTGCATCTCTCGTCATTAATAACAGGAACGGAAGCACAAAGTTCAGGATCAAATTGGCAAAAAAGATCCAACTGTACGGACTGGTACGCATGCGTTCAATGAAGTATACAGTTTCTTCAGGAATATGCGCATAGTAGATCAACAGGAACTGTCCGAACCAGATGTACGTCCAGAAAATCGAGAACGCAAAAACAAATTTACCCAGATCATGAAGATGGTTCGAATTAACAATCTTGAGATAACCTGCCTCTTTCAAGCTAGCCACAATTAGCGTAATCAAAGCAAGGCCGGTTACCCACCAACTGGCAAAAACATACCAGCCGAACATGGTACTGAACCAATGGGTGTCAATACTCATTACCCAATCCCAGGCAGATACCGAAGAACTTACCGCGAAGAACACCAGGAACCAGGCTGAGATGCTGCGGTTTTTGTACCAATGTTTTGTATCCGCGTCAAGATCTTCAGCCATCATGTTCTTTTTTATCATGGTAAAGAACCAATACCACATGCCGAAGAAGATTACCATACGGGCGATAAAGAATATAGGGAAACCACCGGCTTCACCGGGCCAGAAAAAATAAGGAGCTTTTTCCGCAATTATGGTATCGTAGGAACCACTGTTCTCATCATATAAATAACTGTGGGTCCAATGGAAAATATCATGATTGGTTACAAACCATAGAACCAGGGTAAGTAATCCGGCAATCGGAATCCAATGGCCCATAGCCAGCGGAATTCGCTTAAGGCCTGCAGACCAACCCGCCTGGGCGGCAAACTGAATGGCTACGAAGAACAATCCAATGATACCAAGACCAACAAAAAAGACGTTGTTCATCCACAGCGTAGTTAAAATACGCTTGATCCACGGAGCGGTTTCATGATGTTCACCTGAGGCATGTTCAGCAGCTGCGCTTTCATCAGCAGCGGCTACAAGTTTTTCAACCATAACACCGGCATGACCTCCTGAGCCCTCGGAGTGATCAGCACTTCGGGCAAAAAATACTCCGGCAATAAATAACACGATGCCAATAGCTAATAAAATAATAAGCTTCTTTTTGGCCTCCTGTGTGAAAACAAATTTTTCTTCCGCTATTGTTGAATGACCCATGTTCTATAGTGTTAACTCCTTTTGAGTAGAATTCAATTATTATTTCTGTAATGTCTTTACGTAACGGGCAATTTTCCACCGGTCTTCAGGACTGATCTGTGATCCATGCGGAGCCATCAAACCTTTGCCTGCAGTAATTACATGAAATATATGTCCTTCTGTAATGTCTTTATAGGCATCACCTTTCAGGTTGGCAACCCCGGCATAGGCACTGCGCTCAACACCATCAACCGTAACACCGGTAGCTACTTTTCCATCACCTTCACCCTTAGGCCCATGGCAATGATTGCAGTAACTAATATAAAGAGCTTTACCTTCATCAAGTAGCTGCTTGTTGTCAATACCTTCGAAAGGACTTACCATTTTAGCCGCGATCTCCAGGCTGTCTTTTGGAAGACGGTAAGGAAGCGATCCGAATTTATTTCGGCTTACTGTATTCGGAGCGGGTAAACGCATATTCATCCGGTACGGATTAAGTCCGTTTGAATTATAAAATTCTGCATGCCCGTCTTCGTATTCAATGGAAGTTAACCAACGGCCTGCATCCGGGTCGGTGATCTGTGTATACGGTTCATAGGCAACCGAATGATACATATTGGGTGAATACTCTAAACCGGGATTATCACCGCCAGCCTTACAGGAAACAAGTAGAATGGCAGCCAGGCCCAGAACCAGAGTATAAGTAAAGTTCATCATGATCTTCTTCATAGAATTATTCAAAACTCTTTTCGTTAACTTCAACTGCCCCACTTTCTGATAAGATGCGTTTAATATCATCTTTGGTTTTTCCACCGTTTACGGCCAGATCAACAGCCATGATATGCATGTCCTGCGTGCTTCGGATATCAAATTGACGGGGCCACTTATAAGGTTTCATGTCGCTCACAATCATGAAAGTGCCCACCATGCCAAGGGCTGACAAGAGCACGGTTAATTCAAAGGTTACGGGTATAAACGGAGGAAGTGATGCAAAATTCTTTCCCCCAATGATCATGGGCCAGTCAAATCCAAGCATCCAGAACTGCAACAAAAGGGCAAGGCTGGTACCAGTCATTCCGAAAATAAAGGCAGCAATAGGTAAACGCGTACGCTTATATCCCAAAGCTTCATCGATTCCGTGAACCGGGAAAGGCGAGTAAACTTCCTCGATTTTAATTCCGCTTGCGCGGACTTTTTTTATGCCGCTCAGAAGAACATCCTCGTCATTGAAAACACCTACAACAAAATGCTTGTTTGCATCCATGATTTATTGCTTTTCAGAGGTTGATTTTAAAATGCATAGTCCAGCTGGAGGGAATGTAATCGCGATGTATGGACGTTACAATGATTACAAATCGCTCAAACCACATACCGATGTTCACAACAATGGAGAGCACAAAAGTGGCCACAATGCTGGTCCGGATTTTCTTAATCCAGAAAAGCTGCGGGCTGATTACATTACACGTCATCATTGACCAGTATGCCCATGCATACGGACCTACAACACGGTTATAAAAGGCATAACCTTCATACGGTACGCGTGAATACCAGGAAATAAATAATTCAGTGATGTAGGCAATACCCACAATTGAACCTGTTATGATGATGATAATATTCATCAACTCAATGTGGTAGATGGTTATGTAGTCTTCGAGCTTAAATACCTTACGGGTAACCAATAATAAAGTCAATACCATGGCAAACCCAGAGAAAATTGCACCTGCAACGAAATAGGGAGGGAAGATGGTGGTGTGCCAACCAGGAATTACCGAAGTGGCAAAGTCCATGGATACAATGGTATGAACAGATAATACAAGTGGCGTAGACAAACCGGCAAGAATGAGCGCAACGGATTCGTAACGCATCCAGGTCTTAGCTCCTCCTTGCCATCCAAAACTGAGAGCATTATAAGCCAAGGCACGAATTTTATTTCCTTGTGCAACAGCCCGGTCGCGGATAACAGCGAAATCCGGTATCAAACCCATGTACCAGAAAACAAGGGAAACCGTAAAGTAGGTTGAGATCGCAAATACGTCCCAAAGCAAAGGAGAGTTGAAGTTTACCCACAATGATCCAAAGGTATTGGGTAACGGCAATGCCCAATAGAATCCTAACCACAAACGTCCCATGTGAAATCCAGGGAAGCTTGCCGCACAAATTACCGCAAAGATGGTCATGGCTTCAGCAGCACGGTTGATAGACATTCTCCAACGCTGGCGGAACAACAAAAGAATAGCTGAGATCAGAGTACCTGCGTGACCAATACCGACCCACCATACGAAGTTGGTGATGTCCCA
>JALOMY010000066.1 GCA_025455225.1 Cyclobacteriaceae bacterium
GACCGGAAAGCGAGGATTTCTTTTTCTTCGCTGGAGGATCAGCCGCTGTTTTCCAGAACGTGTTATTCCATGAAGGCATCACTGAAAAAACCGAATGCTTCCGGTATTATTGCCGAAATAAAACGCAAGTCCCCATCGCAGGGTGTAATTCACCCCAATGTAATTGTGGAACAAATTGCAGGAGGCTATGAGCGTGCAGGGGTTTCGGGAATATCAGTATTGACGGATTATGAATTTTTCGGAGGAGCAGATGCTGATTTAATTAATGCCAGAAACCAGGTAAAGATTCCGCTGCTTCGCAAGGAATTCGTTTTAGACGAGTATCAGATCATCGAAGCTAAAGCCCTGGGGGCCGATGTTATACTCCTGATTGCAGCTTGTTTATCTTCGTCCCGGATTAAAGAATTTACTTCTGTGGCGCATGCGGTTGGATTGGAAGTGTTGCTGGAAGTGCACGATGAAGAGGAATTGAACAGCAACCTGGAATCGGGAGCGGATTTAATGGGTGTCAACAACCGCAACCTGAAGACCTTTGAAGTCTCGATTGAAACATCAAAGAAACTGGTAAACATGATTCCGGATTCGTATTTAAAAATTTCCGAAAGCGGAATTGAATCGGTAGAGACTATCAGCGAATTGCGTGGTTTAGGCTTTGATGGTTTTTTGATGGGACAAAATTTTATGAAACAAGCAAAGCCTGAATTGGCCTGTGCAGACTTCATCTCCCAGTTAATGCTTCAAAAGCAATGAATGCCCTGAAAGTAAAAGTATGCGGTATGCGTAACCCGGACAACATCCGGGAAATAGCAGCATTGGCACCCGACTATATGGGTTTTATTTTTTATGAAGGCTCACCGAGGTATGTGGGTAAATCATTTTTCATACCGGAAGAATTACCTGCGACAGTTAAACGTGTTGGTGTTTTTGTAAATGAATCAACTCAGACAATTCTTAGCCTGGCTTCCCTTAATAGGCTACAGGCTGTTCAACTTCATGGAAATGAACCGGTCGATCAGTGTGATGCCATTCGTTCAGCCGGACTTGAGGTAATCAAAGCTTTTGCTGTAGATGATCATTTTACTTTCTCAGACTTGAAACCTTATGAATCTTCAGTCGATTATTTTTTATTTGATACCCGGGGTAAATTTTATGGTGGTAACGGATTGCCCTTCAACTGGTCAATCCTTCAGCGATACGACCAGCAGGTTCCGTTTTTTCTCAGCGGAGGGTTATCGACTAAAAACCTGGAAGAAGTTTTCAGGTTAACGACTATGAACCTATATGCCCTCGATATCAACAGTGGTGTTGAAGTATCTCCCGGAATGAAGGACGTGCATCAGGTTGATCAGCTTATTCATCGAACCAGAAAAGGATTTAGTACGAACTTGTGATTAATGAATTATGAATTTTACCGTTAACGATCAGGGCTATTACGGCAATTTTGGCGGGGCGTATATTCCCGAAATGTTGTACCCCAACATCGAAGAGTTGCGCGAGCATTATCTTGCCATCATTCAGGAACCCTCGTTCCAGGAACAGTTTCACCAACTGCTCAGAGATTATGTTGGCCGGCCAACGCCATTGTATTTTGCGCCCCGGCTTTCAGATCGGTACAACGCCCGCATTTACCTGAAGCGGGAAGATTTATGCCATACCGGTGCCCACAAGATCAACAACACGATCGGGCAGATTTTGCTGGCGAAGCGGTTAGGCAAAGAAAAGATCATTGCGGAAACCGGTGCTGGTCAGCATGGTGTGGCCACGGCAACAGTCTGTGCATTGATGGGCATGGAATGCATCGTGTACATGGGACAGCTCGATATGGAACGCCAGCGCCCTAATGTGGAGCGTATGCGCATTCTCGGAACAAAGGTGGTGCCCGCTACTTCCGGCAACATGACGTTGAAGGACGCCACCAATGAAGCCATGCGCCACTGGATCAACCACCCATCGGACACACATTACATAATCGGTTCTGTGGTAGGTCCGCATCCGTATCCGGATATGGTGGCTCGCTTTCAGTCGGTGATCAGCGAGGAGATGAAAGCGCAACTCACCGAAAAGGAAGGCAATCCATATCCGGATTATGTGCTGGCCTGTGTGGGCGGTGGTAGTAATGCAGCCGGTGCGTTTTATCATTACCTCGAACATGATCATGTGCAATTGATCGGGGTAGAGGCAGCCGGCAAAGGCGTTGATTCCGGTGAGTCAGCTGCAACTACGGCACTGGGCAGGCCCGGTGTGCTGCATGGAAGTAAAACCTTATTGATGCAAACGGAAGACGGACAAGTCATTGAGCCGTATTCTATTTCTGCCGGACTGGATTATCCGGGCATCGGGCCATTACATGCCCATTTGTTTGAAACAGGACGCGTGCAGTTCATCAGCGCTACGGATGATGAAGCGATGCAAGCCGGTATTGAACTGAGCCGAACCGAAGGTATTATTCCGGCCATTGAAACAGCGCATGCAGTGGCGGTATTGAAGAAACTAGAATTTGATAAAGATGATGTGGTGGTGATTAACCTTTCCGGTAGGGGAGATAAAGATCTGGAAACATACATTCGGTGGGGAAAATATTAACATTAATGGCACAATGACATATGATAAATCGATTCGTATACTACAGTTTTGTTTTACTTGCAGGATGTACTTCATCTACTAAAAAAGATTCAGCACCAATTGATGTTGAAGCCTACACGGCAGGAATTAAGGAATGGCAGCAAAAACGGAATACCTACCAGGTAAGTGAACAAGGCTGGGTGAACCTTGCCGGCTTATTCTGGATGAAGGAAGGGATCAATACATTCGGCAGCAGTGAAGCCAATGATTTTGTTTTCCCGGAAGGAAAAATTCCTGAGCGAGCCGGTTATTTCCTGTTGAAGAATGGCGAGGTAACACTAGAAGGTGCACCCGGTGTTGAGTTCTTAATCAATAACCAATCCGTTACGAAACAAGTGATCGCGGGTGAAGGTATATCGCGCATGGAAGTAGCCTACGGACCATTGCGTTGGTTCGTTATCAAACGCGATGATAAATTCGGCATCCGGCTGAGGGATTTTGAACATCCGGCATTAAAAGAATTTCATACGATCGAGTATTACCCCATCGATCTTCAGTGGCGGTTACCAGGAAAAATTGAGTGGGCGGATTCAACGCACACCATCGAAATCACCAATGTACTCGGACAAACCGGGCCGCAACGTTCGCAGGGCAAACTGGTGTTTACCTGGGAAGGAATGGAGTATACGCTCGATGCACTCGATGAAGGAGGCGATAATGAATTCTTTGTGATTTTCGGAGATGAGACCAATGCAACTGAAACCTATGGTGCCGGACGATATATGTATGTGGAATACCCGAAAGAAGGTAATGAAGTTGTAATTGATTTCAATAAAGCCTACAACCCACCTTGTGCCTTTACTGAATTTGCAACATGTCCGTTGCCACCCAAACAAAACGTATTACCATTTCCCGTTCGGGCAGGAGAGAAAAATTATGGAAGCCACTAAGACCATGAACCGGATTGATCAGCTGTTTTCATCGAAGAAAGTAAATATACTCTCGGTATTTTACACCGCTGGATTTCCAACGGTGAATGATACGGTATCCATAGCGCAGTCGCTTCAACAAGCTGGTGTGGATATGATCGAAATCGGTATACCGTTTTCCGATCCTATTGCAGATGGACCGGTAATACAGGCCAGCAGTAAAACGGCAATCGACAATGGCATGACGCTTAAACGGTTGCTGGAGCAGGTTCGCGAAGCAAGGCAAACCGTTACTATTCCCATTATCCTGATGGGCTACCTCAACCCGGTGATGCAATACGGCATGGATCGTTTTTTTGAGGATGCTTCTGCGGCAGGTGTAGACGGATTGATCTTACCGGATATGCCGCTGGAGGAATACCGCAAGCTCTACAAGGAAAAAATGGAAGCCCTGGGCTTACGAAATGTTTTCCTGATTTCACCCACTACATCTGAAAAACGGATTCGTCAGGTTGATCATCTATCCAACGGGTTTATCTATGCCGTTTCATCATCAAGCACGACTGGGACACGAAGTGGCTTTCAGCCGGAGCAGTTGGCTTACTTTCAACGATTGCAATCCTTGTCATTGGAAAATCCTTTCCTGATAGGTTTCGGCATATCGAATCATGAAACCTACGCAACGGCTTGCCGTTACAGTGCTGGTGTCATCGTAGGAAGCGCCTTCATTCAGTGGCTGAGCAAGGAGGGTAACGGGATCCAATCCATTCCCGAATTCATTCAGCAGTTAAGAGGATAAGCGTTCTTTTACGCGCGGCATGAATTCTTATCTTTGTGCCCCTTTCACGTATGGAACTCAAACTGCAAACCGGCTACCGGCAGATTCTGGGTATGGCGCTGCCCATCTCACTTGCTATGCTGGTGCCGCAGATCAACTTCATCACCAACAATATTTTTCTGGCCGGATTGGGTGAGCGCGAACTGGCGAGTGCCGGAATCACCGGAGTTTACTACCTTATCTTTGCTGTTATCGGCAACGGATTGAACAACGGGTTGCAGGCCTTGATTTCACGCAGGGCCGGGCAAAACCTGCCTAAGGAAATTGGCAGGTTGTTTTACCATGGCGTTTGGGTAGCATTGGCGTATGCTGGTGTGGGAATTTTTTTAACCTACACGTTCGCACCTCTAATCCTGAAGGCGACCATCACGAACGAAGCGATTGCCACTGAAGTTATTGACTTTCTCCACATTCGCATCTGGGGGTTGCCATTTCTCTATTTATATGTAATGCGCAACGCCCTGCTGGTGGGTATTAATAAAACCCGTTTTCTTGTGTGGGGAACGTTATCGGAAGCGGTGGTTAATATTGTGCTGGACTATGGCCTAATTTACGGCAACTTTGGTTTGCCTGCCATCGGGTTCAACGGGGCTGCCTATGCCTCCATTATTGCTGAAGCCACGGGTTTGCTGGTGATCTATGTCATTATTCACTGGAAAGGTTTTCATAAACAGTTCTCCTTCTTTGAAGATATCCGATGGGACGGATCTCAGTTCAAACTGATCTTTGTCTATTCTTCTCCGCTGGTTGTTCAGTATGCCGTAAGCATTGCCAGCTGGGAATATTTTTACATCCTGATTGAACACCATGGCGAACGTGCCCTGGCCGTGTCGAATACCATGCGGAATATTTTCGGCTTGTTCGGCATCTTTTCATGGGCGTTTGCTTCCACCACCAATGCCATGGTGAGCAATGTAATCGGACAGGGCAGGCATGACGAGGTAATTCCGCTGATCAAACGGATTGCCATGATCAGCTTCTCCATTTCCATGGCCTTATTCATTGCGTTGAACCTTTCACCGGAGTCCTTTTTAAGCTTCTATCAACAGGGGCCTGGCTTCATTGAAGCAGCCATACCGGTTGTGCGCATTGTTTCAGTGGCGCTGCTGATGATGTCGATTGGAACAGTATGGCTCAATGCCGTTACCGGCACCGGTAACACCCAGGTAAACCTGATCATTGAACTCATTACCATCGTGATCTACAGCGTGTATGTGTATATCACCCTCGAATACCTCAACCTGCCCATCACCTGGGGTTGGGCTTCGGAATGGGTTTATTGGGTTTCGATGTTCGCCATGGCATTTTTCTACATCCGGTCGGGGAGGTGGAGGAAGAAAGAGATTTAAAGAGCATATTCAATTTCCATGGTCTGTGTCGACACAGACCATGGAAAATAAATCATTGATTTTATTCACCTGGATTAGCGGTGGGCACACTCATTACCGATCCGAAAAACAACGCATTTAAAAACAACTTATTCGTACCGTACCAGATGCCGCGGAAGTTCGGATTGTCGGAAAACATGATCAATCTTCCTTGGCCTTCTCCGCTCAGCAGGATCGCGGCTGAATTGGCTACCTTTGGAACAACGGATTTGTGCAGATAACCACCTATCAGCGGACTGGCTTTATACTTGGCAATGGTGGTATAGGGATTTTTACTGGGCTGTAAAAAGGTCATGCCGTTTCGGTAGATGGAAACATTCCGGTCGGTAAACCCAAAACCAATCGGGTTGGTAATATCCAGGTCAACCTGGAAGATGGAACCGCCAATTTGCCGTGCACCTTCTGTATTAGAGGCATCTTCATAGTTGAAACGCTTTCCGTTTTTCGTGGTGTCAGCGGGTACGAGTTTTTCTTTGGTTAACCCTTGTTTGATGGCCCACTCACTGGCGGTTTTGAAGGTGATCAGTGTTCCGCCATTCTGAATCCAGGCTTTGATTTTATCTACTTGAGTCTTGTCGAGATTATACGTTCCGCTTACCATTACCAGCACGTTGTACTTGTCCCAGTTAACACGGCCCAAGTTTGTGAGGTCTACTTTCGTGATGGGCATGTTAATTCGCTGATCAAGCAAGTGCCATACTTCACCTGCTTCGTATCCGGAGACACCGGCACCGATGAGCATGATGGCACGGGGTTTCTTAACCGCAACTGAGAAATTTGAGCCCAGGTCGATGCCCTTCAGGTTATAGCCGGTCTCCAAGGGGATTACTTCGATGGAACATAGGTTGCTGATTTTCTGAAGGGATTCGTATAAGGTATCCGGACTTACCTTCTGGTCGTATACCGGAATAATGAGTGTGCCGTGGCGGAAAGCACGCTCTTTACCATTGATGGAGGCACTGAATGAACGAAACGCAGTTTTAACAATTACCCCGTCTTCCTGAAGTTGATACAATGCCCGGTGAACATTGTAGTCTGTAATATCGATCAGGTAGGCGTAGTTGCTTTTTGTTACCGGTGCAATGGTCTTGACCAGATCCTGTTCAATTTTATTTCCTTTGGTCACCACTCCACGTATTTCAGCATGGGGAAGATTAAAGGCATGCACCAGCGACCAGGTAGACGCATCGTAGAAAATGCTGTCGGTATACGTAATTTCTTTCTCAAAAACCGAACGCACCATGATGTAATTGAGTTGTTCGGTGGGAACGATGAATGCTTTTCCTTTTTCAAAATACTTTCCACCCATCGCCAGATCTTTTGGTAAATCGTATACTTCAATTTCATGGAGACGAAGAAGATTGACGAAAGCAAAGGTGCGGGTGAGATCATTGGCATCGCCAAATACATAGCCTTTTACCGGGTTGGCCTTCGCCTGGCTTTGTGCGGTTCGGAAAAAGCTGAGGCGCAGGTTAATCAGGCTTTCTTTTTCGGCCAATGAAGCACGAACTGTTGTCAGCGATGCCGTGAATTGATTGCGTATGGTGAAGGCAAAGGTGATCGGAATTGTGTTGGTCTCCTGCAAATGCCCGCGGGAGCTGGCTTGTTCAAACAGGAAGCCCGCACCGCCATAAAAGTTCACATAACTGGATCCATAACCGGGATAGAGTTTGTCAAAAGCTTCTTTAGTGAAGTACTGCGAGCCAATGCTGTTCATCGCTTTGGCAAAATATTCCCCATACTTCGGGTAGATCACATCGTAGAGATAAGCCGGCACCACCGGATTGTTACTGCTGTATTTTCCGGGGTCGAAATAAAAGGTAGAGTTGGTGCCCATCTCGTGATGATCGGTCATCACATAGGGGCGCCACTGATGAAACAACTTTAGTCGGTTGCGGCTTTCCGGGTGCACACCCAGAAACCAGTCGCGGTTAAGGTCGAACCAATAGTGATTTGTTCTTCCTCCCGGCCACACTTCATTGTGTTCACGATCAAGCGGATCGCCAACCAATGGGGAAGCTTTATGCATATTGGCCCAATGCGTATGCCTGTCGCGTCCATCGGGGTTATAAACCGGGTCAACAAAGATAACCATGTTCTTCAGCCAGTTTTTGGTTTCATCATCCTCGCTGGCGGTGAGGTAATAGGCTGTTAATAAGGCCGCTTCGGTGCTTGAAGGTTCATTGCCATGTACGTTGAATCCCAAATGAATGACCAGTGGCACATCATTATATTGATTGGAGGTATTGCGTTGTAAATGCTTTTGCCGGATGTCTTCCAGTTTCGCATGATTTTCAGGTGCGGTGATAATGGCTGTAATCTGTGTACGCTGTTCGTAGGATTTTCCGATTTCCAATAAGGTCACACGGTCGGATAGTTGGTCAAGTGTTTTGAAGTACTCTACCACCTTATCATGCCGGGTATGATGCGACCCGATGGCATATCCCAGGAATTGCTCCGGGGTTGGAATCTGTGGATTAAAGGATTTGGCTTGCGGATAAAAATAGTCTGGCTGTGCGTGTGCAGCAACGACAAGGCAAAGAAGAAGAAGCAGGAAAATGGTTCGCATAGGTTCAGGATTCAGTTGTAGAAAATTAGTTAGAATTTCTCCGTTCTGCTTCGTTACTAATACCTTTTTATTTTAGCGGCAGGATATGGCACCTTATATTGCTAACGGTTAATTGTAAATTGGTAACATGATAGTCTACGGTATAAAAAACTGTAACACGGTTAAATCGGCCCTGGAGTGGCTGAATAAGAAGCAGATTGAATTTGAGTTTCATGATTATAAGTCGAAGGGCATCACCGAAGCAAAACTGCGTGACTGGTGTAAGCAGGTCGGGTGGGAGAACCTGGTAAACAAACGGGGAACTACCTGGCGGCAATTGGATGAATCTGTGCAAAGGAAAATCACAAATGAGAAAGCTGCTATTTCATTGATGCTGGAAAAGACCAGCGTGATCAGGAGGCCACTAATTGAGCGCAACGGAAAAGTGCTGGTGCTTGGGTTTGATGAAGATGAGTATCGTAAGAAATTGAAGTAATGCTAGTGGTTGCCCGTGTGTGACATTCTAATTTGCATACCGCATCACCGCCACCACGTGGCAAGCCGATCCTCCCAGCACAAACAAATGCCAGATAAAATGACTGTAGGGGAGTTTTTTCATCAAATAAAAAAGTACCCCAGTTGTGTAGACTATCCCACCGCCTAACAACCAATACAATCCCTCACGTTCCATATTTTCCAGCAAGGGTTTGATCATAATCATCCCCATCCATCCCATGCCTACATAGAGCAGGGCGGAAAGCAAACTTTTACGAGCGCCAATGATTGATTTGATAACTACACCCAATATTGCAAACGCCCAGATTACTCCGAACATCATATATCCCCAGAATCCTTTTAAGACACCTAATGCGAAAGGCGTATAGGTGCCCGCTATCAATAAATAGATGGCACTGTGATCAAAAATCTGAAAGACTTTCTTGGTTCGGCTTACCGGAAAGGCATGATATAATGTGGAGCTCAGGTACATCATTAACAAACATGCTATGAAAATGCCGGCACCTAATACGGCCAGTGTTCCATGTGGCATAACCGATTGAATAAGAAAGGGTGCAGCAACGACTCCTCCCAGAAACCCCAGTCCGTGACTGATGCTGTTGGCAATTTCTTCGCCCAGGCTCTGGGTAGGTTTATAGACTTCCATCGCTGCTATTTTTTACCGATCGGTGGCGGACCATCCGGAATCATTCCGGTGTAGACATGGTCGCCTTTGCGTTGCCTGAATTCTGCTTTAACGGCTTCTACTTTCTTTGGATCTTCATACAAATCCACCATCGTTAAGGCGAGTGTTTTACCAGCATGCAGCATGCCTTTATGACCGATGGACATGCCTCCGCAAGCCACTACAGCCCACGAGTGCCACGGGGTTCCAATGGGTGCCGTAGCTGCGCTTAACCGAACAACCGGAACTACCCAGCTTACATCGGCTGCATCGGTTGAGCCTCCTTCAGGTTCTTCTTTGGTGGCTTCCAGGGGCTCTATTTTGCTGTATAATCCAACCTGGGGTTTACCAGTCGACTCCTGGATTTTTTTGGCGAACGTAACTTCTTCATCCGTGTATTTGATCGGTCCCAGGTATTCCAGATTTTTCTGTATCAGTTCTCCACCTGTAAGATTCACTAATATCTCATAGACACCGGATACCAATGAAACTTTGTAATCAACATTTGCCATGATGGCTGCACCTTCAGCCATTTTTTTCACGCGTTCATAAACTTCGTTCATTCCCTCCCGGTTTTTATCACGCACCCGAACCCATAAGCGCGAATAATCCGGTACAACGTTAACCACCTGGCCGCCATCCTGAATATGATAATGAATGCGTACACTTGGTTTCACATGCTCGCGATAATAATTGATCCCGGTGGTGTACAACTCCAATGCATCCGAGGCACTGCGTCCATTCCAGGGGTCACCGGCTGCGTGAGCAGCCTGCCCGTAAAACTCAACCGTGAAATCCACCAGGGCTTGCGAACTTTGAACGGCTGCTTTGGTATCTTCAGCAGGGTGCCAATCCAAACACACATCTAAATCATCAAATAATCCCGCCCGAATCATCCACAGTTTCCCGAAGAATTTCTCTTCGGCTGGAGTTCCGTAAAATTTAATCGTCCCTTTTAACTTTCCTTGTTCCATTAATTCTTTTATGGCGATGGCAGCGCCCAGGCTTGCTGTACCGAACAGGTTATGTCCACAGCCGTGGCCGGGTTGACCTTCAGCCAGGGGATCTTTTGTTGGCATTGCTTTCTGTGAA
>JALOMY010000316.1 GCA_025455225.1 Cyclobacteriaceae bacterium
GTGGGGGAGACAGCAAGGTGAATGGAGTAGTCCGGTTTGGGTATGAAGGATTTCGAAATGATTTTAAAGCTGCACCGGGTCTGATCATCCTGATCTACGGTGGCTGAGTAGAACGATCCTTTTCCATCCGTGATCATTAGGGTATCGCCTTTTCGCTTACGAAGAACCCGTACACAATGCCTGGATTCTTCGGCAGTCAGGTGATGTACGGATTGGCCAATAAGCGGTTGATAAAACAGCGCATCCATCGTTCACGGGACTTTCACCGGTACGTCTGGTACAACTTGTCCATCAAGTCAATGTACGCTTTCATGGCTTCTTCTTTCAATTTGCCTTTGAGTTCTGCCCAGGCATCGAACTTGGCAATTGCTTTAAAGTCAAAACCTCCCGGCCGGTCGCCTGTTACATCGCCCTCCGTTGCCTGTTTATACAAAGCATACAATGAGAGGAGTTCTTCATTGGAAGGTCTGGCAGTTAGTTCCTTAGATCGATTAACTGCTGTTTGGAATTCGTGTGATAAGTCCATAAACAAATAAGGCTGAAAGTAAAACCTTCAGCCTTATCGAACAACTCATTATTGCTTTTTAACGCTCATAAATCGGAACATAGGGTTTACTCACTTCACCCGTATAAATTTGCCTTGGTCTTCCAATGGGTTCATTATTGTTTCGCATCTCCATCCATTGGGCAATCCATCCCGGTAATCTTCCCATGGCAAACATGACGGTAAACATATCCACCGGAATACCCAATGCGCGATAAATTATGCCTGAGTAAAAATCCACGTTTGGATAAAGTTTACGCTCCACAAAATAGGAATCTTTTAACGCGATTTCTTCGAGCTTCATGGCGATATCAAGTACCGGATCTTGTACCCCGAGATCTCTCAATACACTGTCAGCTGCTTTTTTAATAATCTTGGCACGGGGATCAAAGTTCTTATAAACGCGGTGGCCAAATCCCATCAAACGGAACGGATCGTTTTTATCTTTTGCTTTGGCAATCCATTTGTCGATGTTACCTCCGTCATTCCGGATATTCTCCAACATTACAATTACTTCCTGGTTTGCGCCACCATGAAGCGGTCCCCATAAAGCATTGATACCGGCCGAGATCGAAGAATAGATGCTGGCTTTGGATGAACCCACAATGCGAACTGTTGAGGTAGAACAGTTCTGCTCATGATCGGCATGAAGAATGAGAAGCTTATCAAGAGCATTCGCTATTACAGGGTTCACTTCATAATCCTCACCCGGCATGGCAAACATCATCTTCAAAAACCGACTGGTATAATCGAGTTTATTATCCGGATAATTAACCGGATGACCAACCGCATTCTTGTAGGCCCAGGCTGCGAATGTGGGCATTTTAGCCAGGGAACGGATGATACTTAGGTATACACCATCGGCTGGACGATTCGGATTAAGTGACTCCGGGTAAAAAGCAGTTTGAGCACAGAATAGGGAAGACAAGACACCCATAGGGTGGGATGTAGAAGGAAATCCATCAAGAATTTTCTTGATGTCTTCATGTACCATGGTCCGTCTTGTAATGTCGGCATTCCACTTATCAAATTCGGATTTGGTAGGCAGTTTACCGAAAATTAAAAGATAGGCTACTTCCAGAAAATTCGATTTTTCAGCTAACTCTTCAATCGGATAACCGCGGTAATGCAGGATTCCATTATCCCCATCCAGATACGTAATGGCACTTTTTGTTGCACCGGTATTCTTATAACCAATATCGAGTGTGATATAACCGGTTTTTTCACGCAGATCGCTGATATCAATGGCCAATTCCTTTTCTGAACCTTCAATTACCGGAAAGGTGTACGATTTATTATCGATAATTATTTCAACCGTTTTAGACATGTTATTAATGCTGGTTTTTGGATGCTTAAATATAGGGGGTTACCCGTTTACAACGAAGCCATCTGCATATTTTTGAACTTAATTACCACCCAAAATAAGCGGCATTCCGCCATCCTGACCGCCAACGACAATCACTTTTGAATTGGGAGACTTCGATAATTCCAGGGTAGCTTCAATACCTCTCATCTTCAACAGCTTATCTGTTAAACTATTATTAATGATATTGTTGGCACGGGCTTCGCCCTCTGCCTGAATGCGTTTACGTTCGGCTTCGCTTTTTTCTTTATCCAACCTGAATTGGTATGCGAGAGCCTCCTGTTCCTGTTGTAATTTGTTCTGGATAGCGATTCTGATTTGATCCGGCAACTGTATGGAGCGGATCAGCAAAGCCACCATTCGTACACTATTTTCTCCCAAAATCTTTTCCGATTCAGCTTTGATCGTGGACTCCACTTCAGCCCGTTTGGTTGAATAGATTTCCTCAGCCGTATACCGGCCCATGATCTGTCGCACAACCGAACGCATTTCCGGAATTACCAGTACGTTGACATACCCACGGTTAAACTTTTCATGGATGTATCCAATTTTATCCGCAAGCGGATGGAACCGGACCGTTACCTCCACGTGTATGGATAATCCACTTTTATCAAGAACATCCATATTTTCATCGGCCGAAGTTTCACGAACGGCATAGATGTATACCTCGTTCCAGGGGGCTTTCATATGAAAGCCGGGTTGCATTACATTTTCCTTATCAAGTCCTTCACCGAACTTATAAAAGATTACGGCCCGCTCATCGGCCTGAACGGTATAAAAGAGGCTTGAGGAGATACCGGCAATCACAAAAAGTGCGATTACGCCAAGAATAATAAAGGGTAGAAGTCTGCGGTTATTCATATGGGTCAGATAGTTTAAATTTTTCGTTTGTCAGGTTGCCTCGGCAAGATCATCAATTTCCCGATAATCAATACGGTAAACAAGTTGCCCCAGACTGCTTCAATTACGCTTATGTTTTTTATCAATTTGGAAGCATTGGGGTACTCGGTGTCAATCCCGCCCAATATATGGAAGGAATAGGAAACACACTCAGAATAATTGGGAATTCCGAGGTGGATTGTTTCGCCCAGGCTGCCCGGGGAAACGATACAGATCAGGTCGTACAGGCTACCGAAAGAAATACCGATCATGAGAAAAACACAGGCCGAACCCCACAATTTATCAGGAGAGAAATACTGCCCCAGAAAGATATCGCGTATACAAAAGGAAATCACAATAACCTCAATGGGGAACAACAGGCTATGGATGATCAGCAGGGAGAGTTGACGATTAACATTTTCGATTACCTGGTAGTAAGGAAATTCAATCAGGGTACCATAAACAGAAATGCCCACCAGCACGATGATGATGAGGTTTAACAGTACTTTGCTTGATGTGAAATTTCTAAGCAGATCCCAGAGTAGAAAAGCATACAAAAGGCCAAACCCTGAAAAAAGCGTAATCAGGAGTTTTGAAATCGGCTGGTTTGGATCTTCCAGCAGGGGAGAGTAAAGAATCAGGCCGAGGCTTAC
>JALOMY010000317.1 GCA_025455225.1 Cyclobacteriaceae bacterium
TGAAGACCTTTAAGAGGTTTGCCAACCGTGCCGTGCCGGTTATCGTTCGTACGGTTAAAATGGGCATAAACACAATCTTCGGTCATGCCATATGCCTGGAGTATGCGAATGCCCAGCGACTCGTACCAGCGCAACAAATCAACCGAAATGGGAGCAGCACCACTGAAGATTTGTTGAGCGCGCGAAAGCCCTAGTCCTTTTTGTATTTTCTTTTTTATGAGGGTGCTCACCAATGGAATCGAAAGCAAGGTGTTAAGTTTTTTCTGCGGCAGTTTCTCAAGTATCTTTTCCTGAAACTTAGCCCAGATACGGGGCACTGCAAAAAAATGGGTGGGTTGTGTATCCGAAAGGTTTTGGGCAAAGGATTCAAGAGTTTCGGCAAATGAAAATGTTCCGCCCTGGTAGATGCCCATCATTTCAATACCCATCCGTTCAGCAATATGGCTCAAGGGCAAGTATGAAAATAATATAGGGTTTTTCTGAATGCCGAGTTCCGGTATAGCAGCCGACAAGGTAGAATGAAAAGTAGACACGGTATGCATTACCCCTTTGGGTTTTCCGGTAGTTCCTGATGTATACATGATGGTGAGCAAATCATCATCTTTCCATACGTAGGTGTCCTGTAACGGTTCGTGTTGTTCAACCCATTTCTCCCATGAGTTGTCTTCATCGATACCATACGCATCAACACCCAGTTTATAAACACCTTGAGGAATTCCTTGTCGCTGCGGACTGTAGTCATCCAGCTTTCCTACAATAATCATTTTCGATTCGCTGTGCTCGAGAATCTGGTTTATAACATGCGCAGTAATGGTAGCATAAAGCGGAACGGAAATATGCCCGGCCATCATAATGGCGAGATCGGCCATGATCCAGTGCGCACAATTTTTTGAAAGGATCGCCACTTTGCTGGAAGGTGGAAAATTTTGCGCTTGAATGCCCTTTGCAATTCTTCGGATTTCGTCACCGGCTTGCTGATACGTCCAGGTTTTCCATTGACCATGGAACGGTTGACGAAGAAACACAGATTGTGGAATTTCTTTCTCCCACTTTAAAAACTGAGCCAGCGGACTTGCATTCATTGGATTAAGGATTAGGTTACACGATTTACGTAGAAATGTGTAAAAACAAAAGGCCATCTTTTCTACCTTCGCTTCATGAGTGAACCGGTTAAAAAACTCTTTCTGCTGGATGCCTATGCATTGATTTATCGTGCACACTTTGCATTTACCCTTTTGGTTTCACCAATACATTGCTGGAAGTATTGCAGAAACAGAAACCGACTCATATCGGGGTAGCATTCGATACATCCGCGCCCACATTCCGTGATGAATTGTTCAAGGAATATAAAGCCACACGCCAGGAAACACCGGAAGACATCCGGTACGGTGTTCCGAAAGTGAAAGAAATTATCCGGGGGTTTAACATTCCGATACTGGAGATGGACGGCTATGAAGCGGATGATATCATCGGAACACTGGCTCATCAGGCGGAAGCCAACGGTTTTGAAGTTTATATGATGACACCCGATAAGGATTTTGGCCAATTGGTTACCGAACGGGTAAAGCTATATAAGCCCGCTTTTATGGGTAATGCCGTTGATGTGATGGGGCCTGAAGAAGTATGTGAGAAATGGGATATAGAAGATGTAAAGCAGGTAATCGAAATGCTGGGCCTTCAGGGAGACAGTTCAGATAACATACCGGGTATACCGGGCTTTGGACCAAAGACGGCCGCTGCCTTGCTGAAGAAATACAAAACCATTGAAGGAATAATCGAGCATGTTGATGAACTGAAAGGAAAGCAAAAGGAGTTGGTTCAGAATTTTGGTGAGCAGGCATTGTTGTCGAAAAGACTGGCTACCATCATCACCGATGTTCCGGTCAGATTCGATGAAGAAGACCTGCGTTATACGGGCCCTATTGCGGAAGTATTGAAACCTATTTTTGAAGAGCTGGAATTCCGGACACTGGCCAACCGGGTCTTCAGTGACAATACAGCACCGGTCGCACAGGCACCCGTTGCTTCGCAACTCTCCATGTTTTCGGGAAATGCGGAAACGGAGAGCGAAGAAGAAAAGACAAACTCAACATCTGCTTCAAAAAAATCATATGACCGTTCCCAGGTTCATTACGAGATGCTGGAAAAGCCGGAAGACATCGATAATCTCGTATCTAAAATTGCTGAGAGTAAGGAATATACCGTGGAGGTAATCATAAACAATCAAGGTGATCTTGATCTGCTGGCCTTCGCGGTAAAGCCGGGTGAAAGCTTTGCTGTACCGGTTGTCAATGACGATGTACTTAACAAACTTAAGGCAGTATTGCAGGATGAAAAGAAAATCAAGATCGGGCATAATCTGAAGGCTACTATCCTGGCATTGAAACAGCATGATGTTGAGGTAAGCGCACCACTTTTTGATTCCATGATTGCGCATTACCTGATCGAACCGGAAGCTTCACACGACCTGGATGTAATTACCAACCTCTATCTGAATTACGGATTGACAGATGCCTCTGAAGGATCCGGTTACATCGGGCTATGTGAACGGGCCGATATGGTGTTACGTGCCAAACCCTTGTTGCAGGCAGAACTTGAAAAGCGCGGACATTCATTATTGATGCGCGATGTGGAAATGCCTCTTGTTAAGGTTTTAGCCGATATGGAATACGAGGGGGTTACCGTAGACACAGAAGTACTTTCCAGATTATCGGATGAACTTAAATCGGAGAGCGAACGCATTCAAAAAGAAATCTATAAACTGGCCAGGCAGGAATTCAACATTAATTCACCCAAACAATTGGGTGAAATTCTATTTGATAAGATGAAGCTGGGTGATAAGCCCAAGAAAACCAAGACAGGACAGTATGCAACCGGTGAAGAAGTCTTACTGAAACTTGCCGGTGAAAGTGATATTGCCCGGAAAATTCTGGACTACCGTGAGTATGAAAAACTGCGTTCAACCTACGTGGATGCGTTGCCTAAACTGATCGACAAACGGGATGGCCGCATCCATACCGATTACCGTCAGGCGGTTGCTGCAACAGGAAGATTAAGTTCCAATAATCCTAATCTCCAGAACATTCCGATCCGCACGGAGAAAGGAAGACAGATCCGTAAGGCATTTGTGCCTCGCAATAAAAATTATGTGTTCATGTCGGCCGATTACTCACAGATTGAGCTTCGGATTGCAGCATCCTTTGCGAAAGATGAAACCATGATTGAGGCTTTCCGCAACAAACGCGATATCCATACCACCACGGCCGCCAAAGTATTTAAAGTGCCCATCGAAAACGTTACACCCGATATGAGGCGCAAAGCGAAGGAAGTGAACTTCGGTATTCTATATGGAAGTACGGCATTCGGCTTATCGCAGAACCTGAACATTTCCCGTTCGGAAGCGGCTGAAATTATCAATGCCTACTTCACCGAATTTCCTGCCATTAAACGGTACATGGATGAGTCCATCCTCCATGCACGCGAAACCGAATTTGTAGAGACCATCCTGGGCAGACGCAGGTATTTGCGGGATATCAATTCACGCAACATTACTACCCGTGGATTTGCCGAGCGCAACGCCATCAACGCCCCAATCCAGGGAAGCGCAGCCGACATCATTAAGATTGCAATGGTAAACATTCATCGCTGGATGCAGAAGGAGAATCTTAAATCGAAGATGATCATGCAAGTACATGATGAACTGGTGTTTGATGTCCATGAAAAAGAGGTAGAAGTGGTGAAGGAAAATGTAATTCGGTTGATGAAAACCGCAGTGCACCTGGAAGTTCCGATGGAAGTAGAGGTGGGAGTGGGAGCCAACTGGCTCGAGGCGCATTAAATTTTACAGCATAACTATGAATACAGTCCCAACGAAAAAAGATATTGAGAGTGCCCACGACCGCATCCGTCCGTACATTCATCGTACAGCTGTTATGCGCTCCTCGGGCATCAATGAACTGGCCGGCTGCGATATTTTTTTTAAATGCGAAAACTTTCAGAAGATTGGTGCCTTTAAGGCACGCGGTGCCATGAATGCGGCTTTACTACTTTCCAACGAGCAGCTTAGGAAAGGACTTGCTACGCATTCATCAGGAAATCACGCCCAGGCACTTGCTCGCGCTGCGAAATTATTGGGCGTGCCCTCATACATTGTAATGCCATCAAATGCTCCTGAAATAAAGAAGCGTGGTGTTCGAGGTTTTAATGGTGAGATTATTGAATGTGAGCCCACCTTACAAGCACGGGAATCAACCCTGGCCCAGGTTATTGCGCGCACAGGTGCAACTGAAATACATCCGTTTAATAATTATGATGTGATTGCCGGTCAGGCTACGGCCGCCAAAGAACTGATTGAAGATGCCGGCCACAAACTGGATATCATTATGGCGCCTGTTGGTGGCGGTGGCTTGTTGAGCGGAACTTTGCTGGCCGCAAACTACTTTTCACCCGGTACGAAAGTAATAGCCGGAGAACCTGAAGGTGCCGATGACACGTACCGCTCGTTGAAGAGCGGAAAGATTGAACC
>JALOMY010000318.1 GCA_025455225.1 Cyclobacteriaceae bacterium
ATACCCGGGAGAGTAAGTCGTTGCCTATCTTTTATTTTTGAAAAGGGTACTTGAAAAGGTACCCTTTTTTATTTTGGGCAGAGCCCTGACTTTACGGACGCTATCGGTCAGATTGATACAACCAAGGAGCAGCCAGGCACTATTGAATCAGGCCACTCCCCCCGACTGTTTCCCTTCTTTACTATTAATCCCATCTTCAGAACCTGTTTTATGATTGCCAAACACCTGCATCTGTTCAAAGTGGTTAACTTTAAGGATGAAAACGAACAGTAATAATTAAGTGAAACGAATTTTCTTATTAATCGCAATTCTGCTTCTCCTTATTACAGCAGGATTAATATTCTATCTCAGATACTATTCGGGCAAAGTAGTTTCCATTTGGGACCTGATACCAAATCAAACGGTTGCTGTTTATGAGTCTGGGGATTGCCCTGATTGCGCCAAGAAATTTAAAGAATCTGTCTTATTACAATTAGCGAACAGAATATATAATAAGCAAGAATCTGAAGATACATTATTGAATTCATATAAGGATTTAGTATCCACAAAATCAGGTTTAATATCCCTGCATCTTACACAGAAAGATAATTTTGATTTCATTTATTATCTCCCTGAATCAAATGCCGGATCGTTTATCTCCCAACTTAAGAAAAAGCATGCATCCGAAACCAGGAGCAGGCAGCATGAATTTAATGGAGTGATCATTTATGAGACTTATTTTGGTGATCGCTTATTGTCGTGGACCTCAATTAATAGGATCTGGGTTGGAAGTTATTCATCCCTTCTTATTGAAGATGTTGTGCGGACCTATCATACAGATGGAAACCAATCGTTCTTATCCGAGAATCCATCTATAAATTCAATTCCCACAATTAAAGGCGATGCAGGTAATCTTTACATTAATCTGAAATTGATTCAGTCATGGATAAATCTCTTTACAGAGAACTCTGTGCAATTTCCTCTTATTGGGAATCTGTCATTACTTGACATTAAACCAACAGAGAATTCAATTGTGCTTAACGGCTTCAGTTTCGAAGGGTCTGAGAAGTCAGGTCGACTTTCTTTATTTAAAGAGCAATCCCCAGTTTCTTTTAATCACAAAAATCTGATCTCAAACCGAGCGTTAATGGTAGTGAATTATGGAATAAGCAATAGTTTATCCATTTGTTCAAAGCTTACTATTCATACCAATAAACCTTTACAAGATACCCTGGCAACTTTAACTGAAAGTTCACATTCTGAGTTGTTCTCCTCACTGGGTGAAGAAATCACTATTTGTTCTTTTGAATCACGGAATAATGTTCTTTCAAATGTTTTGATGATTGAGACATCCGATATAGCTATTTGGAATCAGGCGCTTCAAAATGTTTCGCGTTTAACTGAAAGGACTGATTCAGTTTACTTGGAAAAGTATTCTACTTATCAAATCAGGAAAATTGATTATGAAAATTTTCCTGAGAAATTATTTAAACCTTTAGTAACAGGCTTTAAACAAACATACTACACCACTATTGGAAGCACTATCATATTAGCGGAGCGACTTGATGAATTACGATTATTCCTGAATGACATTGATATAGAAGAGGTCTGGGGTAAATCAGTGGCGACCAATCAGTTTCTGGAGAGCACATTGCTTGAGTCAAATATGAGTTTATATATAAATACTCCACGTGCATTGAATTTCGCTTTTAATAAGTTGAACCCGAAGTGGCAAGAAAATTTTAATAGAGTAAACCGGAATCAGTTTTCAAAACTTGGATTCAGTGCCTTTCAATTGAGCAACCTTAATCAGAATTATTATACCAATATTGTATTTTCATTTGATAAGAACGGAATTCTGGCAGAAAAGCTTCCATCTGAAAATAAAATACAGACAAATATTGATCAACCATTCACTTCAAAACCATTTTTGGTTCGGAACCATGCAACAAAGAATGATGAGTTTGTTATCCAGGACTCACTCAACACCATCCACTACCTTTCTTCATCGGGTGTTCATCAATGGAGAAAAGGCATTGATGGTAAACTAGTTGGTGAGATTCACCAGGTTGATTTTTTAAGTAACAATAAACTGCAATTATTCCTGGTTTCCGGTAACAGAATTCATATTATCGACCGGCTGGGTAATTATGTTGTGCCATTCCCGGTCACAATACGAATTCCGGGTCTTGCGTTTATTAATGTGATTGATTACGATAACAGCAAAAATTACCGGTATTTGTTAACCGACCAAGGCGGTAAGCTTTGGCTATTTGACAAAGAAGGTAAGCAACTGAGTGGATGGAACCCTAGAAATCTTGATGGATCGGTACTATCGAGTCCCAATCATTATCGTATTGGTGGTAAAGATTTCTTCCTTGCAATTCGTAAAGACGGGGTGGTGTATCTTATGAATCGAAGAGCTGAGAATAGTAAGGGGTTTCCGCTTAAGCTGGACATAAAACCCGAAGGATCCTATTTTGTTGATGCCGGAAATGATCTGGGTTCTGCCATGGTCGTTGTGGTAAGCGGTGATGGCAGTAAAGTTAAGTTTAGTTTTGACGGAAAAATCGTGAGCAAGGAACTTCTGGTTAAAGCAGCCGTTGATGATCAATTTTCTTTAATTACTGATCGAGCACAGAAATCGTATATTATTAAGAGACAGAATTCAAGGCAATTATCAGTTCTGAACGAAGATGGAAAAGTGTTATTGAACAATGATTTTATTGGCCCTCATCGTACAGAAGTTCAATATTATGATTTTGGTTCTGGCAGAACGTATATTACCATTACTGATCTGGATGATGACTTATGCTATGTTTATGATGGTTCCGGTTCATTATTAACTCCGGTCCCTTTGCAAGCAAGCGGTGTGGTTTTGAAAATGGATGGCGTGCGCTTAGTTGCTGCAATGGTTAAGGATAGAACATTTACCCTTCATCCATTACAATGAACTTATCGCCATAATGACATCTGAAAAAGAACCCCTTGACTATCTGAAATTATTATTTACCTCTCATCTTTTCTAATTGGTCCCACATCTGCGGTGAGATTTCTTCGAGGTGGCTGAATTCCCCTCCGTTACGTAACCATTCTCCTCCATCTATGGTAATTACCTCTCCATTTATGTAGGCTGAATAATCCGATAACAAGTAGGCAACCAGGTTGGCTAATTCCTGGTGCTCGCCTACCCGTTTTAACGGGATTCGTGTGGCAGGATCAAATTTCTTCACCAGCTCACCTGGTAACAAACGACTCCAGGCACCTTCTGTTGGAAATGGACCGGGTGCAATAGCATTGCTCCGTATGTTATACTTGGCCCATTCAACAGCGAGTGAGCGCGTAAGGGCTAAAACTCCTGCTTTTCCACAGGCTGACGGAACAACGTATCCTGACCCTGTCCAGGCATAGGTAGTAACAATATTCAGAAAAACACCCGGT
>JALOMY010000067.1 GCA_025455225.1 Cyclobacteriaceae bacterium
GAAGTAATTGATTTTTATAGCAACGTATAATTCCTGAACAATGGCGTTGAGAAAATTAAAACCGGTAACAGCCGGAACGCGTCACAGACTGGCACCGTCTTTCGATGACATTACATCATCACAGCCGGAAAAATCGCTGGTAAGCACGCGCAAAAAGACCGGTGGAAGAAATAACGTAGGTAAAATGACCATGCGCTACATCGGTGGTGGTCATAAACAAAAGATCCGTATCATCGATTTCAAACGCGATAAGTCCGGTGTTCCGGCTACCGTTAAGTCCATTGAATACGATCCTACCCGTTCTGCACGTATTGCATTGTTGTATTATGCCGATGGAGAAAAGTCATACATCATTGCTCCGGATGGTTTGAAGATTGGCCAGCAGGTAATTTCAGGTGCTGAAGTAGCACCGGAAATTGGTAATACGTTGCCGCTTTCAAAAATACCACTGGGTACTATTATACATAATGTTGAATTGAAGCCGGGTAAAGGTGCAGCTATTGCGCGCAGTGCCGGTACTTTCGTTCAGTTGCTGGCACGTGAAAACGGACTGGCGACCTTAAAGATGCCTTCTGGTGAAATGCGGAATGTATTGGAAGTATGTTCAGCAACCGTAGGAGCTGTTTCCAATGCCGACCACATGAACGAAAGTGTGGGTAAGGCTGGCCGCTCGCGTTGGAAAGGAGTACGTCCCAGAAACCGTGGTGTTTCCATGAACCCGGTGGATCACCCGATGGGTGGTGGTGAAGGCCGTGCTTCCGGTGGACATCCCCGCTCGCGCAAGGGCTTGTATGCTAAGGGTAAGAAAACCCGTCACCCGAAGAAATATTCTGATCGTCTAATCATATCTAGGAGGAAAAAATAATGGGACGTTCGATTAAAAAAGGACCGTACTGCGACTTCCGTTTGCTGAAGAAAGTTGAAGCTACCGAGAAGTCTGGTAAAAAATCGGTGATCAAAACCTGGTCACGCAGATCAACGATCATTCCGGATATGATCGGCCACACTTTCGCAGTACATAATGGAAATAAATTCATACCGGTATATGTAACCGAAAACATGGTAGGCCACAAGTTGGGTGAATTTGCACCCACCCGTACCTTCCGCGGACATTCCGGAAATAGAAAAGAAGCTTAAAGATCATGGAAGCTGTAGAGAAAAAGACCAAACGGTCAGTACTTAAGCGCGAAAAGCGCGATGCCCGCAAAGAGGCTGCAAAAACCGGCCCTGTGGTATCGAAGCTGAAGAATGTACCTACTTCACCTCGTAAAATGAGGCTGGTGGCAGAATTAATACGCGGTGAGCGTGTTAGCAAAGCGCTTAACATACTTAAGTACGAATCCAAATCGGGTTCTTTCAAACTTGAGAAGCTGTTGCTTTCTGCAATTGCCAACTGGGAAAACAAAAACCAGGCAGCCAAATTGGAAGAGGCCGATTTGTATGTTAAAGATATATGGGTTGATGGAGGCCGAATATTGAAGCGGTTACGTCCTGCCCCGCAAGGACGTGCACACCGTGTTCGCAAGCGCTCGAACCATGTTACCCTGGTGCTTGACAGCATGAAGAAAATGGGAGAAGCAGTAACAACAACTGAAACAGAAACGAAGGAATAAATGGGACAAAAAGTTAATCCTGTAGGACTCCGCTTGGGAATCGTTCGTGGTTGGGATTCCAACTGGTACGGTGGAAATACATTTTCCGACAAGCTGGTAGAAGATCAGAAAATCCGAAAATATGTTGATGCCCGTATTCCAAAAGGCGGCATTGCAAAAGTTGTTATTGAACGTACCCTGAAGCGTATCACATTGACTATTCATACTGCCCGCCCGGGTGTGGTGATTGGAAAAGGCGGAACCGAGGTTGATAAGATCAAGGAAGAGTTGAAAAAACTCACTGGCAAAGATGTTCAGATCAACATCTATGAAATCAAGCGTCCGGAGTTGGATGCCAAGCTGGTAGGTGAATCTATTGCGCAGCAGATTGAAGCCCGTATTTCATACAAGCGTGCCATGAAGCAGGCAATTGCTTCAGCTATCCGTGTGGGAGCCGAGGGAATCAAAATCAAAGTATCCGGTCGTTTGGCTGGAGCAGATATGGCGCGTACTGAACAGTATAAGGAAGGCCGTATTCCATTACATACACTCCGTGCTGACATCGACTACGCAGTGTCTGAAGCCCAGACCGTGTATGGAAAGATCGGCATCAAAGTATGGATCTTCAAGGGTGAAGTTTACGGTAAGCGTGATCTGTCACCGAACGTGGGCATTGTGAGCAATGCACCGGGTGCAGGTGCTGCTGGCGAACGCGGTGGTGAGCGTGGTGGAAGAAGAAGACCCGGAGGCGGAGGCGGTGAAAACCGTGGCCGTGGTGGTCGTGGCGCTAAAAAGGCGTAAGAAGAAAATAGAATAGGAACTAATAAAGACAGGTAACAATGTTACAACCGAAACGTACCAAGTTCAGAAAAATGCAGAAAGGCCGCGTGAAGGGTATGGCCACACGTGGACATACTATTGCCTTTGGATCTTTCGGACTAAAAAGCCTTGAAGGCGGATGGATTACTTCCCGCCAGCTGGAAGCGGCCCGTATTGCCGTAACCCGCTTTATGAAACGCGAAGGCCAGGTTTGGATCCGGATATTTCCGGATAAGCCAATTACCAGAAAACCTGCTGAGGTTCGTATGGGTAAAGGTAAAGGTGCACCTGAATACTGGGTTGCCGTAATTAAACCTGGTACCATCTTGTTCGAAGCAGGTGGTGTAAATATGGCTACTGCACGCGAAGCATTGCGCCTGGCAGAAGGCAAGCTTCCTATAAGAACCAAGTTTACCGTTAGAAGAGATTACGTAGAATAATCGTAGCCATGAAAAGCACAGAAATAAAAGACTTAAGCGTGAATGAACTGCGTGAGAAGATCATCAGTGAAAAGGAAACGCTTCGAAAAATGAAGTTTGCCCATCAGGTTTCGGCTATTGAAAACCCGATGAAAATTAAAGAAACACGGAAGCTTATTGCCCGGCTGAACACCGAGTTAAGCGCCAAAGAATTACAAAAATAATTCCTATGGAAAGGAACCTTAGAAAAGAACGAATTGGTAAAGTTGTGAGCAACAAAATGGTGAAAAGCATCACCGTAGCTGTTGACCGGAAAGTAAAGCACCCGATCTACGGTAAGTTTGTTCAGAGAACTACCAAATTCATGGCTCATGACGAAAAGAACGAAGCCGGTATTGGCGATACAGTACGCATTGCTGAAACTCGTCCGCTGAGCAAGATTAAGCGTTGGAGATTAGTTGAAATCATTGAAAAAGCGAAGTAATCATGATACAGACCGAGACCAGACTATCAGTTGCTGATAACAGCGGTGCCAAAGAGGTTCTTTGTGTACACGTATTGGGCGGAAGTTCCAAGCGTTATGAAATCAGCCATGCCTACCAGCCAGGTAAAGAAAGGAACTGTATCGCGTGCTGTAGTGGTACGCACAACAAAAGAAGTAAGACGGAAAGATGGTTCTTACATCCGCTTTGAAGACAATGCGGCTGTGCTACTGAATGCCCAGGACGAACCCCGCGGTACCCGTATTTTCGGTCCTGTAGCTCGTGAACTCAGAGAAAAGCAGTTCATGAAAATTGTGTCTTTGGCCCCTGAAGTGATTTAATACCATGGAAAGAAAATTTAATAAGCAACCCAAACTTCACATCCGCAAAGGTGACACGGTTTCCGTGATTGCAGGCGATGATAAGGGAAAAACGGGCAAAGTTTTAGAAGTACTTGTTGCGAAGAACCGTGCCATTGTAGAAGGCATCAACATCGTAACAAAACACGAGAAACCCTCTGCAGGTAAACCTGAAGGAGGAATTAAAAAAACTGAGGCCTCCATTCATTTGAGCAACCTGATGCTGGTGGATCCGGCTTCCGGAAAACCGACACGAGTTGGTCGTAAACTCAATGAAAAAGGCAAGCTTCAGCGATATTCCAAGAAAACCGGAGAATTGATAAAATAATGGCTACTCCCAGATTAAAAGAAAAGTACGTTAAAGAGATTGTACCGGCACTGAAGGAAAAGTTCCAGTACAAATCCATTATGCAGGTGCCGAAGATCGAGAAGATCAGCATCAATAAGGGGATGGGTATTGCTGTTACGGACAAGAAATTGATTGACGTGGCACTTGAAGAGATCACATCGATCACCGGCCAAAAGGCAGTTGCCACCAAATCGAAGAAGGCTATTTCCAACTTCAAATTGCGTGAGAACATGCCGATTGGGGTGAAAGTAACTTTGCGCGGAAACAAGATGTATGAATTCCTCGATCGCCTCATGAGCATTGCGTTACCGCGTGTGCGCGACTTCCGTGGTGTAAGCCCGAAAGGATTTGATGGTCGTGGAAATTACACGTTGGGTGTGAAAGAACAGATCATCTTTCCGGAGATCTCCATTGATAAAGTAAGTAAAATCAGTGGTATGGACATTACGTTTGTTACTACTGCGAAGACGGATGAAGAAAGTTACGAGCTCCTGAAAGCGTTCGGGATGCCGTTTGCAAACAAGAACTAACGACTAACTATGGCTAAATTATCTGTAATTGCTAGGCAAACCAAACGAGAGAAACTGGTGGCTACCTATTCAGCCAAGCGTAAGGCTTTAAAAGAAGCTGGCGACTACGCTGCCCTGGATAAGCTTCCACGTAATGCTTCTCCGGTTCGCCTTAGAAACAGGTGCAAGCTTACGGGACGTCCGAAGGGCTATATCGGAAAGTTTGGCGTATGCCGGAACATATTCCGCGATATGGCATCCGAGGGCAAAATCCCCGGTTTGACCAAGGCAAGCTGGTAAAACAGCATTATTTACATATTAGGTTGCTGAGTACCAAGGTCGTCTGAGACGAAACCAGGTAACAGTTTGGATAACTAAAATTGTTAAGGTATCTTTGCAGCCCGTTTAAAAGAACGGGTTTGCTATTTTAATGAGCGTAAAGAAATAGAAAATGACTGATCCTATTTCAGACTATTTAACACGGTTGCGGAACGCAATCAAGGCCAACCACAAGGTGGTTGAGATCCCTGCTTCTAATTTGAAGAAGGAGATCACGAAGGTATTATTCGACAAGGGATTTATTCTGAACTACAAGTTCGAACAAGGGGAAAATCCGCAGGGCATTATCAAAATTGCCTTAAAGTATAACCCTGAAACCCGCGAGTCGGCTATTACCAGTTTGCAACGGATAAGTACTCCGGGTCTCCGGAAGTACGCCAATACCGGTTCTTTGCCTCGGGTAATGAACGGTTTGGGTGTTGCTATCCTGTCGACTTCCCGCGGAGTAATTACCGATAAGGAAGCCCGCAAATTGAATGTAGGTGGTGAAGTATTGTGTTACGTGTATTAATCGATTGAAGCTATGTCACGTATAGGAAAATTACCGATTACCATACCCCAGGGAGTAACCATCAACTTCGACAAGGGCACTCATACCGTTTCGGTGAAAGGCCCAAAGGGTGAGCTTAAGCAAGTGATTGATGCTGATTTCGACATTAAACTTGAGGGTAACTCACTTACTGTCGAAAGACCTACAGAGCAAAAACGGCACAAAGCCATGCACGGTCTTTATCGGGCCCTGATCGCCAACATGGCGGAAGGCGTTAAGAACGGATACAAGAAACAACTCGAATTGGTGGGGGTTGGTTATAAAGCCAGCGCGCAGGGTAATGTTATCGAGCTAAGCTTAGGCTATTCACATAATATTTTCCTCGCCATACCGTCTGAACTGAAGGTTCAGGCAGTTCAGGAAAAAGGTAGTAACCCTACCATCATCCTGGAAGGAATTGATAAGCAATTAATCGGGCAGATAGCTGCCAAGATCAAGTCACTTCGTAAAGTTGAACCTTACAAAGGCAAGGGTATTCGCTTTACCGGTGAATATGTACGCAGGAAAGCTGGTAAGGCTGCTGCTAAATAACTTAAACAAGCATCATAGAAAACAACCAACTCTATGGCAGGCAAGAACAGAGAAAGAAGAACAAGAATAAAGCAGGGTGTGCGTAAGAAAATTTCTGGCACATCGGAAAGACCCCGTTTATCGGTGTTCAGAAGCAATACCGGTATTTATGTCCAGATCATTGATGACATTAAGGGCATCACCCTTTCTTCTGCATCAACACATGATTTGGGCGAAAAGGCATCCTTGAATCAGGCGAATGCTAAAAATGTGGGTAAGAAAATTGCCGAGAAGGCTCTTGCTTCCGGAATAAACACGGTTGTTTTTGATCGTAACGGATACCTGTATCACGGCAATGTGAAAGCCCTTGCCGAAGGTGCACGGGAAGGTGGTTTAAAATTCTAAGAAACGTTAAGATATGTCAGTAAGCAATATCAGCACAGTTAAAGCCAGCGAGATCGATCTGAAAGAGCGAGTCGTTGCCATTCAACGTGTAGCCAAAGTGGTTAAAGGAGGTCGCAGATTCAGCTTTGCCGCCATAGTTGTAGTAGGCGATGGCAACGGTGTGGTTGGGTATGGACTGGGTAAAGCCAATGAGGTAACCGATGCCATTACCAAAGGCATCGATGATGCTAAGAAGCACCTGGTTAAAGTGCCCATTACCAAGGGTACGGTTCCCCACGAGGCCATCGGTAAGTTTGGTGGAGGATTCGTTCTGCTAAAACCTGCTTCACCCGGTACGGGTGTTATTGCCGGTGGTGCCATGCGTGCTGTGCTGGAAAGTGCCGGTGTTCATAATGTGTTGGCTAAATCCAAAGGATCATCCAATCCTCATAACGTGGTAAAGGCTACATTCAATGCATTGACCAATATGCGTGATGCCTTTACGGTTGCCAAGAACAGAGGTGTTTCATTATCAAAAGTGTTTAACGGATAATTGACATGGCTAAGGTAAAGATCACACAGACCAGAAGCGATATTAAAAGACCAGAAACACAGCAGCGCACCTTGCGCGCGTTGGGCCTGGGCAAACCACATAAGTCGGTTGAGGTGGAATTAACGCCCCAGATCTCCGGCATGATTACGAAGGTTCATCATTTGATTACCGTAAAAGAGCTGTAATACCATGAAGCTACATACATTAAAACCTGCAGAAGGATCAGTAAAATCAAACAAGAGGCTCGGACGTGGCCAGGGTTCAGGTGGTTCTACTGCCGGTCGTGGTCATAAAGGTGCAAAGTCACGTTCAGGGTATTCCAGAAAGTTTGGTTTCGAAGGTGGTCAGATGCCCTTACAGCGCAGGGTTCCCAAGTTTGGTTTCAAGAATAATAATAAAGTTTATTTCAAAGCCGTAAACCTGGACGTATTGGAGACTCTTGCCGGTAAGATTCAATCGGCCGATATCAGTGTCCAGGTATTGATTGATAATGGAATTGTTGGCAAGAGCGATAAAGTAAAAGTATTAGGCAGGGGTGAATTAAAATCAAAGGTGAATGTACAAGCGCATGCCTTTTCAGAAACTGCCGTAAAAGCAATTGAAAAAGTGGGAGGAACAGCAACCCCAATTAAATAATGAAGCGGTTTTTTACGACCATACGCAATATTTTCTCAATCGAGGACCTGAGGGTTCGGATTCTCAATACCATTGGGTTTTTGATCATTTTCAGGCTGGGATCATTCATTGTATTACCTGGTGTAGATCCGGTTATTCTGGCTCAGAATGCCGTATCGGGTGGAATCTTTGATCTGCTCAATACCTTCCTGGGCGGATCGTTCAGCCGGGCATCCATTTTTGCCCTGGGCATCATGCCTTATATCTCAGCTTCCATTATTGTACAGCTGCTGACATTCGCTGTACCGTATTTCCAGAAGCTACAAAAGGAAGGTGATTCAGGTCGTAAACGGTTAAATCAAATCACCCGCGTACTTACCATTTTCATAACCGGATTTCAATCGTACGGATACATCCGTGGCACCATTCCCAATGAGGCCATTATTTCTCCGGGAATGTTCTTCTACGTATCGTCCATTGTAATCCTGATCGCAGGAACCATGTTCTGCATGTGGTTGGGTGAACGGATTACTGACAAAGGAATTGGAAATGGTATTTCGGTATTGATTATGATCGGTATCGTTTCCCGTTTTCCGGGCGCCATTATTGATGAAGCGGTGAACAACCGTGGAATGCAGGGAGCCTTACTATTTATTGTTGAATTGCTGGCTTTGTTCTTTGTGGTAATGGGCGTTATCATGCTCACCCAGGCAACCCGAAGAATACCGATTCAATACGCCAAGCAGGTTATTGGAAATAAACTGTATGGTGGTAAGCGTGATTTTATTCCGCTGAAACTGAATTCGGCCGGAGTAATGCCGATCATCTTTGCGCAAGCGCTTTTTATTCCTGCTTTGCTGGCAGGCATATGGAGAGATAGTGATATCGGGGCATACATTGGTTCTACGTTTTCTGATTTCACTTCCTGGCAGTACAACTTACTATTTGGTTCATTGATCCTGATTTTCACGTTCTTCTACACTGCGATCACGATCAACTCCAACGATATTGCCGATAACCTGAAACGCAACGGTGGCTTTGTTCCCGGCATTAAGCCTGGTAAGCAAACCGCTGAGTTTATCGATACTATTTTATCAAGAATTACACTTCCGGGGGCTTTATTCCTGGTGATTGTTGCGGTACTTCCTGCATTTGCAGTACGTGCCGGTGTGGGTCAGAATTTCGCTCAATTCTATGGTGGTACTTCGTTGCTGATTATGGTCGGGGTAATACTCGATACGTTGCAGCAAATCGAAAGCTACCTGTTGATGCGTCATTACGAAGGGATGATGAAATCCGGTCGTGTAAAAGGTCGTTCTCAATTTGCTGCGGCTTAAGTGCTGAATGGTTCACTTAAAGACTGACGAGGAAATCCAAATCATCAAAGAGGGTGCCCAAATCCTGGGTAAAGCTCATGGTGAAGTGGCCAGGCTGGTAAAGCCTGGTGTTAAAACATCAGCGTTAGACAAAGTGGCGGAAGAGTTTATTCGTGATCATGGAGGAATTCCATCCTTCAAGAATTACAATGGAACCTTTCCTGCATCGCTTTGCATTTCGGTAAACGATGTTGTTGTTCATGGGTTTCCCGGAAATTATGAACTGCGTGCGACAGATATTATTGCTGTTGACTGCGGTGTGTACTTCAAGGGATTCCACAGCGACTCGGCATATACTTATCCGCTGGAAGGTGTTGCCAAAGAAACGCTGATGTTGCTCGAGAGAACTTATGAATCGCTCTATCGGGGTATCGAGCAGGCAAGAGCCGGTAACCGGATGGGTGATGTGAGTTACGCGATTCAGAGCTATGTAGAGAGTTTTGGATATGGTGTTGTTCGCGAACTTGTAGGACATGGCGTTGGAAAGAATCTCCATGAAGACCCTGAAGTACCCAACTATGGTAAGCGGGGCAAGGGAGTAAAGCTGGTGCCGGGTATGGTGTTCGCCATTGAACCCATGATTAACATGGGAACACGAAGCGTGGTTCAGGAGCGTGATGGATGGACAATTCGGACAGCCGACAGAAAACCATCTGCGCATTATGAGCATATGGTGGCAATAGGTGAAGAAAAAACAGAGGTGTTAACCACCCATCAGTATATAGAAGAAAATTATTCGTATAAGTGGCGAAGCAAAAGTCGATAGAGCAGGACGGCACGATAACGGAAGCGTTATCAAACGCCATGTTTCGGGTTCAGTTGGAAAACGGACACGAAGTACTGGCGCATATTTCGGGTAAAATGAGGATGCATTACATCCGAATTTTACCGGGGGATAAGGTGAGGCTGGAAATGTCGCCTTATGACCTGACTAAAGGAAGAATAGTATTTAGATATAAATAATAAGTAAAGGCGCAAATTATTACGTCTACACAAACGACCGAGAGCAATGAAAGTAAAAACATCCATAAAAAAGCGTAGCGCTGATTGCAAGATTATCAGACGCAAAGGCAAGTTGTATGTGATTAACAAGAAGAATCCCCGCTACAAGCAGAGACAGGGATAATTCACATTGTATTTGATTATTAGCAAAAACAGAAATTGATAAATAAACAACATGGCAAGGATACAAGGTGTTGATATTCCGGATAACAAGCGAGGCGAGATCAGCCTTACCTACATCTATGGTATTGGTCGCAGAACAGCTCAAAAGATTCTGACGAATGCCGGTGTAGACTGGAATAAAAAAGCAAAAGACTGGACGGATGATGAATCCAACGCAATCCGTTCATTCATCGCAGAAAACTTCAAGATCGAGGGAGCCCTCCGGTCGGAAGTCCAGTTGAGCATTAAGCGCCTCATGGACATTGGTTGTTATCGCGGTCTTCGGCACCGTAAAGGATTGCCGGTGCGTGGCCAGACAACCAAGAATAATGCACGTACCCGTAAAGGAAAGCGTAAGACGGTTGCGAACAAGAAGAAGGCAACGAAAGGTTAATCATTGACAGGATATAAATTATAAGAGTAATGTCCTCAGAAAAAAGAAAAGATAAAGCCAAAAAGCGTGTGGTGCAGGTAGAAGCCTCAGGCCAGGCCCACATTCAGGCTACATTCAACAACATTGTAATCTCCATGACCAACTCCACCGGTCAGGTAATCACCTGGTCATCGGCTGGTAAAATGGGATTTAAAGGATCCAAGAAGAACACTCCCTATGCTGCCCAGATGGCCGCCCAGGATTGTGCTTCACGCGCTTTTGAATTGGGACTTCGCAAGGTTGAAGTTTTTGTGAAAGGCCCCGGGTCTGGACGTGAATCCGCGATCCGTACCATTCAATCGGCAGGTATTGAGATTTCGACCATCAAGGATGTTACTCCGCTTCCGCACAACGGTTGCCGTCCTCCCAAGAAAAGAAGAGTTTAAATTATAGACAAGCTGATGATGCGTAAAGCAGGATCAGCGCGATAAAAAATAAAAGTAAAAATGGCACGATACACAGGCCCACGAGTACGAATATCAAGAAAGTTTGGAGAGCCCATCTTAGGTGATAACAAAGCTCTTCAGAAGAAGAATTACGCTCCCGGTATGCACGGACGGGGCAAGAAGAGAAAGCAATCAGAATATGCTACTCAGCTTGCTGAAAAACAAAAGGCCAAGTACATCTACGGATTGCTTGAACGCCAATTTGCCAAACTGTTCGATAAGGCATCGCGTAAGAAGGGTATTACCGGTGAAGTATTGCTTCAATTACTTGAGGCACGCTTAGACAACACGGTTTACCGCTTAGGTATTGCGCCTACACGCAGGGCAGCTCGCCAGCTTGTGTCGCATAAGCATATTACGGTTAATGGCGATATCGTCAATATTCCTTCGTTCACCCTGCGTCCGGGCGATAAAATTGGAGTACGTGAGAAATCAAAGTCGCTGGAATCCATTACCACCAGTTTATCCATTCAGGGTGCCAAGAAGTATGCCTGGCTGGAATGGGATAATTCGGAACTTGAAGGAAAGTTGATTCATCTTCCGGTTCGTGAAGATATCCCTGAGAACATCAACGAGCAGTTGATCGTTGAATTGTACTCGAAGTAATTATAACCCTTTAATCAGAACGTATTATGTCAATATTAGCATTTCAGATTCCGGATAAAGTTGTAATGGAGAAAGCCGATGATTTTCACGGCACCTTTACCTTTAAGCCGCTGGAAAAAGGATATGGTGTTACCATCGGTAATGCGTTACGCAGAATCCTTCTTTCTTCATTGGAAGGGTACGCCATTACAGGAATTAAAATTCCTGGCGTTTTACATGAATTTTCAACGATTGAAGGTGTTGTTGAAGATGTTGCAGAAATTATCCTGAACCTTAAGATGGTTCGTTTAAAGAAGGTTACGGACAGCTTCGATACCAAAGTGAACATCAATATCAAGAAGCAGAAGCAATTCACTGCTGGTGATATTGCCAAGTTTACTTCAGCTTTTGAAGTTCTTAACCCGGAGCACGTAATCTGTAATCTGGATGAATCGGCTCACTTCGAAATTGAACTGACTATTGAAAAGGGAAGAGGATACCTTCCTGCGGAAGAAAACAAACCCAACGAGCAGGTATTTGGATACATTCCCATTGACGCGATTTTCACACCCATCAAGAATGTGAAATTCAGCGTGGAGAATACCCGTGTGGAACAAAAGACCGACTATGAAAAGTTGGTTCTTGAAATTCAGACGGATGGTTCCATTCACCCGGAGAAAGCGTTAGAAGGCGCAGCCCATATTCTGATTAAGCATTTTGCCCTCTTCAGCGACAAATCTATGGAGCTTGAAACCGGCAAGGATGCTGAAGTTGAGCAGGTTGATGAAGAGTTGTTGCATATGCGCAAGCTGCTTAAGACCCCGCTGCATGATCTTGATCTTTCCGTTCGTGCCTACAACTGTTTGAAGGCAGCTGATGTTAAGACCCTTGGTGACCTGGTTGAACTGGAAATTTCGGATATGATGAAGTTCAGAAACTTCGGTAAGAAGTCACTGGCTGAACTTGAACAATTGGTTGCCGAGAAAGGCCTTACCTTCGGTATGGACCTGGCAAAGTATAAACTTGATGAAGAATAAAAGTAATGAGACACGGTAGGAAAGTAAATCATTTGGGCAGAACATCCAGCCATCGCAAAGCGATGCTGTCTAACCTTGCCTCTTCGTTGATCATAAGCAAGCGCATCACCACAACGGTTGCCAAAGCAAAGGAATTGCGTAAGTATGTTGAACCGTTGATTACGAAAGCCAAAAGTGATACGATGCATTCCCGCAGAACCGTTTTTTCCTATTTGCAGAATAAAGAGTCTGTGAAGGAATTATTCGGAACGGTGGCATCAAGAACAACCGACCGCCAGGGTGGCTACACCCGGATCATTAAAATGGGTGACAACCGCCTCGGTGATAATGCAGAAATGTGTCTGATTGAGCTGGTCGATTTCAACGAAATCTATAAAAAAGAAGGCGTTGCCAAGAAGGCTAAAACGCGCAGAAGCCGTACTGCAAAAGGTAAGAAGGCAGAA
This sequence comes from Cyclobacteriaceae bacterium, assembly GCA_025455225.1. GTDB lineage: Bacteria > Bacteroidota > Bacteroidia > Cytophagales > Cyclobacteriaceae > UBA2336. Next base: position 12,965 of record JALOMY010000067.1, read on the forward strand.
GCTTCTGAACCTGCTGCTGAAACAGCGGCCGAGCCAGCCCAGGAAGTAAAAGCCGAAAAACCCGCGAAAAAGGCAAAAGCCAAATCCGGATCAAAAAAAGAAGATAAGGAATAGTGCTGAGCCAAAACACATATGGGAAAGGGATTGAAGTTTGTTCAATCCCTTTTTTATTTTCTATAGGGTTGATTTAAATCGTTTGAAGTGAAAAACTTCAGGGATTAGTCAAGGCATTGGTATTTGAAGTTTATTTTTGTAAAACCACTAAGTCACGTGAATAAAAAAGCCTTTTTACTTCTCGAAGACGGCCTTCTGCTGGAGGGCACCCTTATCGGAAAGCCCGGTACTACCGGAGGTGAAATATGTTTTAACACCGGCATGACCGGGTACCAGGAGATCTACACAGATCCTTCGTACTTTGGCCAGATCATTGTCAATACTACCGCCCACATTGGAAATTATGGTACGGTCGATACCGAGCAGGAATCGGATGCCCCCAAGATCAGCGGTCTGGTTGTCAATGAATTCTCCCATGAGTACAGCCGGCTAACTTCCCGTGAAAGTCTTCAGCAATACCTGGAGAAACATGCCATTACCGGAATTGCCGATGTAGACACCCGTATGCTTGTTCGTTATATCCGGAGCAAAGGAGCCATGAATGCCTTGATTTCCTCTGAATTAACTCCGGACGAAATGAAAAAGGAAATCAAAAATGTTCCTTCCATGAACGGGCTTGAACTTTCATCCATTGTTTCGACCAAATCGGTCTATACCGTAGGCGATAAACAGGCTCCGTTTAAAGTTGCTGCCCTTGATTTTGGAATCAAGAAGAGCATCCTGAGCAACCTGGCCGGGCGTGGTTGTTTTATAAAAATTTTTCCTGCCCGAACATCTTTTGCAGAGCTGGAAGCCTGGGAACCTCACGGATACTTTCTTTCGAATGGGCCGGGCGATCCTGCCGTTATGGGATATGCCATTGAAACGGTAAAGAAAATTATGGAATCGGGTAAGCCCACGTTTGGAATATGTCTTGGTCATCAGTTACTGGCTCTTGCCAATGGCATATCAACTTATAAAATGCATCACGGCCATCGCGGATTAAATCACCCGGTTAAAAACCTGTTAACGGGTTTAGGTGAAATGACATCACAGAACCATGGCTTTGCAGTAAGTGAAAAGGATATTGAGAAGAATGACAATGTGGAAGTAACTCATCTTCATTTAAATGATAACACCATCATGGGCATTCGTATCCGGGATAAAAAAGCGTTCTCGGTTCAGTATCACCCGGAAGCCTCACCGGGGCCGCATGATTCCCGTTATCTCTTCGATCAGTTTGTTGACTTGATTCGCAAGCATCAATTACAGGAAGTAAACCAATAATTAAATCTCTAACCTAAAATTTATGTCATTAATTGAAAGTGTACACGCCCGTCAGATTTTGGATAGTCGTGGCAACCCTACCATAGAAGTTGATGTGTTAACCGAAAATGGTGCGCACGGCCGTGCCGCTGTTCCATCTGGAGCATCAACCGGAACACACGAAGCAGTTGAATTGCGCGATGGTGATAAGAAAAAATTCCTGGGCAAGGGTGTTCTCAAGGCGGTTGATAATGTAAATACCAAAATAGCTTCTGAGATTGTTGGCTTCTCAGTGTTTGAGCAAAATCTTCTCGATAAGATTATGCTTGAGCTTGACGGAACGGCCAATAAAGGAAAACTCGGTGCCAATGCCATTTTAGGGGTATCACTGGCCATTGCAAAAGCTGCTGCGATGGAAGCAGGTATGCCTTTGTATCGCTATATCGGAGGTGTTAACGCAAACACCTTACCGGTGCCGATGATGAATATTCTGAACGGAGGAAGTCATGCTGATAATGCAATCGACTTCCAGGAGTTCATGGTTATGCCGGTAGGTGCTTCAACTTTCTCGGAAGCCTTGCGAATGGGAGCCGAAGTGTTTCATACGCTGAAGAAAGTATTACACGACAAAGGACTTTCTACAAACGTTGGTGACGAAGGTGGTTTTGCACCCAATCTCAAATCCAATGAAGAGGCCATTGAGGTGGTATTGAAAGCTATTGAAAAGGCGGGTTTCAAGCCGGGCTCCGATATATTTATTGCCCTTGATCCGGCCGCTTCCGAGTTTTTTGATTCGAAGGCCAAAGTCTATCACTTTAAAAAATCATCCGGTAAAAAATTGAAGCCTGCTGAAATGGCTGAATACTGGACCAACTGGGCAAAGAAATATCCGATTATATCCCTGGAAGACGGAATGGCTGAAGACGACTGGGCTGGTTGGAAAATGTTAACCGAAAAAATCGGTGATAAGGTACAGCTGGTAGGTGATGATTTGTTTGTTACTAATGTGAAACGCCTTCAGAAAGGAATTGATGAGAATATTGCCAACGCCATTCTTATCAAGGTAAACCAAATCGGATCCCTGACGGAAACCATCGATGCGGTAAACCTGGCGAAGCGCAATGCTTATAAGAGTGTGATGTCTCACCGTTCAGGTGAAACCGAAGACAGTACCATCGCTGACCTGGCTGTTGCACTGAATACAGGTCAGATTAAAACAGGATCGGCATCCCGTTCCGATCGTATGGCAAAGTATAATCAGCTTCTTCGCATTGAAGAGGATTTGGGAGAAGTGGCCTATTTCCCCGGTAAAAAAATGTAATACCAGATTCACAGTAATCAAGGCCCCGTTGCGAAACGGGGCCTTTTTATTGTATCCGGAATATTTTTCTATCTTCGTATACTTTTTAATCTGATATGCTGAGCCGAGTGCCTAAAATTTTCCGCAACTTTTATGCTGTTGCAGGACTGATTTTTTTAACCTGGATGATTTTTTTAGATTCCAATGACTTCATTTCACGGTATAAGTTATCAGCCAAGCTTCGTTCATTGGAAAATGAAAGAGAATACTACGAGGAGAAACTGAAAGAAGTAGAGAAAGATCGCCAGGAGTTATTCGGAGATCGTGAATCACTCGAGAAGTTTGCCCGTGAGAAATATCTGATGAAAAAAGAAAACGAAGATGTCTTTATCATCGTTGAAGAGTAATCATTAACCCCTCTTCGTATGAAAATTAGCCTTTGGTTAGCAGCGCTGGTAATTTCAATTGGCACCGTATTAGGTCAAGGCGAGGATAATAGTTTAAAGGGTGTTCCAGCCAAAGAACGTATTGTTACGGGTGGTGGATTTGGCATGGGTTTCAATAATTACCAGGATTATATTTCTGTCTCACCTATTATTGGTTACTCACTAACCCGAAAACTTCTTGGTGGTATCGGACTTTCGTATCAGTATGTCAACTACAAGGACGTTCTGCCTGGGCAGGATGTAAGCACAAATAATTTCGGACTAAGTCCGTTTTTACGATTCAACGTATTTCGGGGAATTTTTCTTCAGACGGAATATGAACATTTGAATTACGAGTTTATTACCTATCCCTCACTGGAAACAACCCGGCAATCCTATAACAGCTTTTTTGCCGGTGGAGGTTATGTTCAACCGATTGGTCGAAATGCAGCCTTTTTTATTATGGCATTGTATAACTTCTCCTACGAAACTCCCCGTCCTGATGAATATGCTCCCTATTATAATCCATGGGTACTTAGGGTAGGCGTAAACATTGGCGGGTTTATATTTTGAATGGAATACCCATTTTAATTCCCAGATCGTTCAGGTCATCAACCACTTTCGGATTCAAAGGAATGCCATATTCTTTTCTTTGAACTGAAATTTCTCGTTCAGGATCTCCATGAATAAGTACCCGATCCTGTCCTTCCATGGTTTTGGCAGATCGAAATCGGGTAATCCATTTGTCCATATGCTCCTTGAATTCGGACGCAGGACGAAATGCATCAATTCGCATAGCACCTAGAAAATGACCAATGCCTTTTCCAACCGGATCAGCCGGAGGCTGAAGAAAGGCAACAAATGGAGGCACCCAAGGCCCGTAGTTTGCTCCTGATAATACAGCAGAAAGAATATCAACCAACGCACCCAGGCCATACCCCTTGTGACTGCCGTGTTCATAATCACTTCCAAGTGGTATAAGGGCGCCACCCTCCTTCAGTTCATGCGGATTGGTTGACGGCTTGCCTTCATGCGTTTGAATCCAACCTAAAGGAGCCTCTTTATTTTTACGCTGCAAAATCTCTAGTTTGCCATTCGCTGCCGTAGTTGTGGCCATATCAAGCACAAACGGGGGTTGCTTACCGGCCGGAATGGTGACGCAAATCGGGTTAGTGCCCAATAGCCGTTCAACGGAAAAGGTAGGCGATACCAACGGGCTGGCATTGGTCATGGCCCAGCCAATCATATCATGCTTCAACGCCATCATGGCATGATAACCGGCAATTCCAAAGTGATTGGAATTTCGAACGGCCACCCACCCGGTGCCTGCACCTTTAGCTTTGTTAATTGCGATTTCCATGGCTTTGGGTGCAACAACCAAACCGAGTCCGCTGTCACCATCGACAACTGCCGTGCTGGGCGACTCATGAACGACCCGGATTTTGGGATTCGGATTTATGCGCTTGGCCTCCCATAACCGAACGTAACCGGAGAGCCGGGCAATTCCATGCGAATCGATTCCCCGCAAATCAGCAGCAAGCAAAACATCGGTTGCTAACCGGGCATGGTCAGCCGGGCAACCCATCTTAATAAATATGTCGTAAGTAAAAGCATCCAGAGCTTCTACCTTAAAGGTGTGTTCTTGATTCATTGAGCAAAGATAACTTCTAACGGTGCATTCCGTTAACTTTATGATTCAGCAAAAGAAACTGAAAATTTCAGCCATTTGGTGTGGAATTTCCGGTCCTTCTGCATCTATGCAAAAAAACAATACTATGCGACATATCTTCATTATCGTGTGCATCATACTGGTTCATTCCGTTAATGCACAACAGGAAAAGCCGGTTGAATCCCGGATTACACGGGTAACCGTATTCTTAAACCGGGCCCAGGTAACCCGCGAAGTAAAAACACGGATTGAATCAGGCAAGACTAATCTTATACTGACCAACTTAACATCCCAGTTGGATCAGCAAAGCATCCAGGTTTCAGGTAAAGGGAATTTTGTGATTCTTGGCATTAATCATAACCAAAACTTCCTCACTGAATTTAATAAGCCAAAAAAGCTACAGGTGTTGCAGGACTCCCTGGAATTTTACAAGCATAGATTGATGCTCGAGCAAAATCAAAAGGAAATTCTTAATAAGGAGGAGCAGATGATTCTGAGCAATCAGAAGATTGGAGGTAATAATCAGAATCTCACGGTGAATGAACTTAAGGCGATGGCTGATTTTTATCGAAGCCGGTTGAGTGAAATTGGTACAACGAGAATCCGAATTGATGACGCAATCAAAAAATTAAATGAGCGAATTGTACGGCTGAATCAACAAATACGAGAATTTAATGAATTGTACAGCCGAAATACCAGCGAGATTGTAATCAGTCTATCAAGCGATTCCCCAACCAATGCCGAGCTGGAGATAAACTATGTGGTGGCCAATGCAGGTTGGTATCCTGTCTATGACCTTCGGGCTATGAATACACAAAAACCCATACAGTTGAGTTATAAGGCCAATGTTTTTCAAAGCACGGGAGAACAGTGGGAAAATGTAAAACTTACTTTGTCGACCGCTAATCCTTCATTAGGCGGATTGAAGCCGGA
>JALOMY010000319.1 GCA_025455225.1 Cyclobacteriaceae bacterium
TTTGAAGTATCTACATTCGTCTCGTCAAGCAAGCGTGCATTAGCCAATAAATCTTCCAATTGAGCAATCTTCGCCTCAAGATGACCTTGTGCATCTTTCGCGGCATCGTATTCAGCATTTTCGCTTAAATCGCCTTTATCACGCGCTTCAGCAATCTGCCGTGCAATTTCTGTACGGCCTTTGGTTTTGAGCTCATTCAATTCATTTTTAAGTTTGTCCAATCCCTCGCGCGTGTAATACGAAACTTTCTTGCTCATAACTTCTAAAAATCTGATTCAACTTGTTGTAAAAAAGAAACAACGGCCTTCGGACAGAAGACCGTTGTTTAGTATGAGGGCAAAGGTAGTGTATTAAACTATTTACACCAAATCCTCAAGCACCTACCAATTCATGCAGTTCGGTTTTAATCTGATCGAGCAGTTCATCATCGAACTGGGCCAGGTACAAGGTTTTTGCTTTCGATAATTGTTCAATGGTGAGTCCTTTGGCGCCCCGTAAATCGGCTTTATATAAACTGGCATTTTCAAAGTCGGCTCCCATTAAATAACAATTGCGCATGTTGGCCTCCATAAGATAGGCATTGCTGAAGTTGGATTTAATCAGAAAGGCATTTTCGAACTGAGTTTTAATAAGAAACGCATCTTTGAAATTTGCTCCGCTGGCATAGGAACCTTTAAGATTAGCCTGGTTAAGGTTGGAATTCTCGAAATTGGTTTGATTCAATCGTGTATTCTCCAGATTTGCTTCAACCAGGGAGGATTGCATAAGATTGGCTGAATTCAGGTTTGATCCGGAAAGGTTAACGTAATTCAGATTGGTTCGTGATAAAAAACAATTAACCAGATTGATATCAAATATTTTATTGCGGTTAAGTCGTTTGATGTTACCCACTGTACGAAATGCTGCTTCATCCGATTCCCAAAGACGGAAGTCATCAATTTCATCTTTATAAAACCGGATCATCTGGCGGGCTTGTCCGTTTTGATTTAACCAAACCAACAAAATACCGATTACCGCTATATCGAAAATCATTCCGTGCGCTTCAGCAAGTACCTGCGACCAGAATGAATTAAAATCTTTCAGATAGTAGGGCATACTTAAACTTATTACAACAATGGTAACCATGAGTAAAACCACTGCTGAAGTCAACAAGGGCTTTTCAATAATTGAATTGATATGATCACGAAGCTGATTGAATATTCGGGTAAAGTTCATGCCATCTGTATACTTAAATATTTTATATCGGTTTGTACAATGCAAGCTAGAGTAAATTCATCATGCATTGAATGTCCTATGACTCGATAAATCCGGTAATTATTACACCGGTTTGATGAACATGATAATTAATTAAATGACATAGTAATGGTATGTGAAATGGGGCAGTTATTACTTTCCTTCATCAAAACATCATCAAATAGGATTAATGAAAAAGTAATTATGATCTAAATCTTACATGGACGTGGTGGTGAACACATACCTGCATGTGCACCAAGAGATACTACGTTAGATCAGTAAGTGACTGGTAAAGAAATAAATAGTTAGCCCCAGTAAATCATTTGTTGTTGTGATAAATGGTCCCGAGGCCAACGCTGGATTGAATCCGAAGCGGTTTAAAATGAGCGGTGTTACGGTTCCAACAAAAGATGCGAAAACAACTACACTGAAAAGCGCGACTGATACTACCAGGGATAGCTTTTGTTGATTGAATAATAATTCATTGGCTCCAAATACCAGTGCCGACAAAAATAATCCATTTAACATCGCTACAAGAAAAACTTTAGCAAGACGGGCCCAGAATCCTTCATATACAAAACCCGGGTTAGCCAGGCTTTGTACAATTACAGACGAGGATTGAATGCCCACATTACCCCCGGTAGCCTGTATAAGCGGAGTAAAGAAAGCGATGGCTGTAATCCGGGCGAGTTCTTCCTCAAACAATCCCATGAATTTCGCATTCATCAATCCCCCCGCAATGCCGATCAGCAGCCAGGGTAAACGGGCACGGGTGTTCCGCCAAACACTGTCATCTTCTTCAACATCTTCACTGATACCCGACATCAGCTGGCGATCCTCCTCGGCCTGTTCGGTAATAACATCCACCACATCATCGATGGTGATTCTGCCTACCAACTGACCTTGTACATTTACAACCGGTACGGATTCCAGGTCGTATTTGCGCATAATATCAGCTACCTCCAGATCCGACATATAGGTCTCTACAGAAACAATGTCCTTCTCACAAATTTCGGATACTACCTTCCGGGCATCTGAAATAACAAGGTCTTTTAACGATACACGGCCAACAAGAACATCGCGTTCATTCACCACATATACCGCATAGAACTTATCGACCGATTCGGCTTGTTTCCGGATTTCCTCAATACACTGAACCACCGTCAGGTTATCATGAACCTTGATTAGTTCTTTGGCCATAAGACCACCGGCTACATTCTCTTCGTACCGGAGCAAGTCAATAACCTGATGGCGCAATTCCGGATCAAGTCCGGAAAGCACTTCTTCCCTCACTTTGATAGGTAATTCATTCAGAATATCGGCTGCATCATCCGAGTGAAGCGTATTGATGATGGAAATCAATTCAAAAGGCTGATAAATTTTAATAAAATTTACCCGTGTATCCGTATCAAGATCGTTAATGATTTCAGCCTGGGTTTCCAGGGGAAGCAGATCCAGGACATACTTGGATTCATCGGAATTGAATTCGTAAAGAAGGGCTGAAATATCAGCCGCCTTTACATTTTCCAGGCTCTCGATAATGAATGAATTATCGCGCTCATCGAGGGCCTTCTGGAAGCGCTCAACGAATTCCCGGGTTAATTCAAAGTGAACCAATTCCTCCACGGTTCTTCTCGATTAGTTGTGTGAGCGAAATAAAATCCTCAACTGTTAGTTGCTCTGCCCGCTTATCAAACAACGGATTAACCATCATTTCCTGAACCTCTTTTGTTCGATTCTCTGGGGCGGGCAAAATTAGATTTTTTAATGCGTTACGCAAGGTTTTCCTTCGGTTATTGAATCCTTGTTTTACCACTTTAAAAAACAAGTCTTCGTTACATGGTAATGACTCACGTGTGTTACGGGTAAGTCGTATAACGGCCGACATCACTTTGGGCGGTGGTTGAAATACACCCGGTGGTACTTTAAATAAATAGTCTACCCGGTAAAAAGTCTGAAGTAAAACACTTAGTATTCCGTACGTCTTGTTGCCACTCGGTGAGGCTATTCGGTCCGCAACTTCTTTCTGTAACATGCATACCGTTTGCTGAACGGAATTACGCTGTTCAAGTATTTTAAAAAATATCTGAGATGATATGTTGTATGGAAAGTTACCGATTATGGAAAATGGAGAATGGAACAAGTCGTTAATGTTCATTTCCAAAAAGTCGCCTTC
>JALOMY010000068.1 GCA_025455225.1 Cyclobacteriaceae bacterium
AATTGCAGGAAGAAGGGCCTGTTATGGAAGTTTACATTACCGATCCTACGCAGGAACCCGATACCTCAAAATGGATCACTGAAATTTACTATCCCATAGTCAAGAAATGATTCCTGGCGACACACTGAACTTAGGGTGTAGTTCCGCTTTCGTGCTCCCTGGTTTTAATGCGTTGTTGCTTCCACGCTTCAAGCTCCTTTCTTCGCTGTTCGAGTTCTGCTTCCGTGGGCTTGTAGTTGATAAGTGATTTCAGGTCTGGTTGTCCGGCATCAACCCAGGCTGTAAACCAAAAGTCGCCCAGCATTTTAATGGCTAAGCGCATTTGTCGTTCAATCATTCCATTCAATGCCTCGGCATACGCCTTTGAAAATTCGTATGAATAAACTCGTACGGTTTGCTTGCCTTTGGTTTCAAATGAATATTTCTGTTCTCCGAATTGTTCAGACAGTCGTTTTTCAATGCTTAATACCGAATCAACTTCGCGGTGCGATTGTACAATTGCCTCCCAAACGGCAATCTGGGCATTCTCCAGGTAGGTGGCTTTACCCACAAAGTAATCGTATTCGGTTGAAAACAATTCCGGTATGCGCGACTCCCAGAATGCATGAATACCCTCCTGCCCGGTTAACTGGCCGTTGTAATTTTCAGTAGTATGGAGTGGAACGTGGGCATCCGCGATATAATGTCCGATATCGGCTGAGAGACTGAGTATCCGTGAAGGATCTTTAACCATGAAGGCATCGCGCAACCGGAAGTACATGGTGTAAAGATGCCAGGGAAGTATACCATAGGCCTTCAGGGTATCTTCTCCGAATTTTTCAACCGCATCATTCCAAAACCGGGGCATTTTATATACGGCACTATCACCATAATGGTCGATGTCAATGTAGTGGCGCGGTGCTTCCTCAACTACGGCAAACCGCCTCCGGTCGGCATTCACGGCTGCTTCAGAAATGTATTGCAGGTTCGCTTTATAAAAACCAATCATTTCCGGGGGCAGAGTAAAGACAGCCAACCGGTTAATCTGCCGGTGGGCATGAAATCCCCATCCGGAGAACAAAAGAAAAATCCCGGTGAATAAAATGACTTTGAGCAATGTCTTCACACGACTTAATTTACGGCTTAATCCATTGATGCCCTATGCAATCAAAAATAATCCTGTTTGCGTTTATTCTCCTATCCCGGATCGGACTGGCCGATCAATATCCGCGCAATGAATCGGTTGATATAAAACATTACACCTTTAAACTTGAATTAAACGACTCGACCGATATCATTTCCGGTGAAGCGCACATTCAATTGTTGGTTCGGAAACCCTTCACTGAAATTGAATTCGATCTTGTCAATACCAACATGCAACAAAAAGGCATGACGGTAAAATCGGTTACGTTAACTAATTCCCGGTTAAAATTTATGCATCAGAATAACCGGCTGCATATCACCCTATCTGCACCGGCAACTGTAAATGAAACGCTCACTTTCATCATTCAATACAGCGGAACTCCAGCCAATGGATTAATTATTTCCAGGAACAAATACGGTGACCGTACTTTTTTCGGTGATAACTGGCCTGATCGTGCGCGAAACTGGATTCCTTGTATTGACCATCCGTATGATAAAGCTGGTGTCGATTTCATTGTAACAGCTCCGGTACATTACTCCGTCATTGCCAATGGAATTAAAAAGGAAGAAAGCTATGTTGGCTTCGAACGGAAACGAACGCATTGGCATGAATCCGTTGATTTACCAACCAAGGTAATGGTTATCGGAGTTGCCCGGTTTGCCATTGAATACCAGGGCGAAGTGAACAACATACCCGTAGAAAATTGGGTTTATCCGCAAAACCGGATCGAAGGATTTACCGATTATGATCCTTCGGTACCGATTCTTGATTTCTTCATTCGCCTGATCGGACCGTATTCTTACAAGAAACTGGCGAATGTTCAATCCACCACGATATATGGAGGAATGGAAAATGCCAGCAACATCTTCTACTATGAAAACTCGGTCACGGGCCGCAATGAAATCGATGATTTAATCGCCCATGAAGTGGCCCATCAGTGGTTTGGAAACTCAGCCTCGGAAGCGGATTGGCACCACGTATGGCTGAGCGAGGGATTTGCAACCTATTTCACCCATGTATACAATGAGTTTACCCATGGAAAAGAACAAGCCCAACAAGACCGTGCCATCGATCGTGGTCAGGTAATAGCCTATAATAAAAAATCTCCTGCACCTATAATTAATACTGCCGTGACCCAATATTCAAAACTGCTAACCACTGATGTCTATCAACGGGGTGGATGGTTTCTTCATATGCTGAGAAAGGAAGTTGGCGACAGTGCGTTTTTCCGTGGCGTGCGGGAATACTATCGTACCTACCAGAATAAGAATGCCCTAACCGATGATTTACGGTTAATCATGGAAAAGCAATCAGGTAAAGCCCTTGAACCATTTTTTGAACAATGGTTAAGACAGCCCCATATTCCGGTTCTCAAATCATCCTGGACATATGATTCAAAAACGGGTACTGCTATCATAACCATCGACCAAAATCAACCGGGAAAGGTTTTTAATTTTCCCCTGGACCTTGAAATTCAGACCGCAGATTCTGAAAAACGGGTATTGGAAACGGTCCGGGTAACTCAGAAAAGTGAGAAAATTGAGGTAAAAGTGCCTGGAAAACCTGTAAAAATTATTCTTGATCCCCAGGTTAACCTTCTTTTTGAGGATATTTCCAGGAATTGATCAGGGGGTTGGTTTGTATTTCCAGCGAATCCCATTACCTTTGCAGTCCTTAAAATTTAAGGTCAAAGACACATGGCAAACCATAAATCAGCAGAAAAACGAATCCGGGCTAATGAGGCGAAGCGTGTAAGAAACCGCTACCAGCACAAGACTACCCGTACCTTTATTAAGAAACTTCGCACTACAACTGTTAAATCAGAAGCAGAAGCTCTTTTAAAAGAGGTTTCCGCTTTGATTGATAAACTGGCTAAGAAAAATATTATTCACTGGAAAAAGGCTGCTAACCAGAAATCAAGCCTGGCCAAATACGTGAACAAACTGGCTTAATCGCCCACTCATACTCATTAAGTGAAACCCTGGCCATACTGCCGGGGTTTCTTTTTTTAGTTTAACCCGTATTTTTAAGGTTGTGAACAAAATCAAATCCGAATTTCTCAACATTAAAAGCTGGGCTGAAGAAGACCGGCCGAGGGAAAAGCTGTTGCTGAAAGGTACCTCTGCATTAACCGATGCCGAACTGATTGCCATATTAATAGGAACCGGAACAACCTCACTTAGTGCCGTTGACCTGGCAAAAAACCTGCTTCAGCATTCCAACAACAGCCTGGATGACCTGGCACGTTTTACAGTTAAGGATTTGATGAAAATAAAAGGAATTGGCGAGGCCAAAGCCATCACCATCATCAGTGCGTTGGAACTGGGCCGCAGAAGAAAAGAGATCAACACCACCGAACGGCCAAAAATAAACGGAAGCAAAGATGCTTATGAATTGGTGAAAGGCGATCTGATGGATCTTCCCCACGAAGAATTCTGGGTGATAATGTTAAACCGGGCCAACCGGTTACTCAAGAAACATCAGATCAGTCTCGGTGGAGTACACGGAACGGTTGCCGATCCGAAAATCATATTCAAGACCGCTCTCGAATCATTGGCCAGCGGAATTATCGTGGCGCACAATCACCCCTCCGGTAATCTCACGCCCAGTCAGCAGGATATAGACCTCACAAAAAAATTAAAAGAGGCTGGAAAACTCCTGGAGATTCAATTGCTTGATCATGTAATTATTGCAAGCAAAAACTACTTCAGTTTTGCCGATGAAGGACTCATGTAAATGAAAAGAAATACTGTTATAACCATTTTGATTGCCCTGGTTGCGCTGGTCATTGTTCTCTATTCGTTTATGGGTACAGATGAAGCCGGCTATGAGCAGAAAATTCTAAAGCAACGTGAAGAAAAAGACAACTACATGCGCACAGCTTCCGACTCACCGTTTGCCGGTAACACTGAAAATTTCACAGGCCTGAATTATTTTCCTCCCGATAATCAATTCAGGGTAAAAGCCAGGCTGATTCCCATTGAGGATAAAAAAGCAGTAGTGCTGCCAACAAGCGATAATAAAACCAAGCGTTATATGGAGTACGCACATGCCGAATTTAATTTAGGGGGAAATACATACCGTTTATTGATTCTTGAAATCATCGATATGGGGCCGTACAAGGGAACTTTGTTCCTTGCTTTCGGTGACGAGACCAGCGCCCGCGAAACGTATGGTGCCGGTCGCTACCTCGATGTAAAAAAACCAAAAGGTCAAAATTCAATCGTTCTGGATTTCAATGAAGCCTACAATCCCTATTGTGCCTATAACGATACCTATTCCTGCCCATTGCCACCACAAGAAAATCTTTTGCCGGTAGCCATACAGGCAGGCGAAAAAAATTATCACGAATAGCTATGCGGTATTTAATCTCGTCCATTCTTCTTCTTATAAACAGTTGGTCATACAGTCAGAAACCTGTAGAACCTCTAGCACATACTTTTTCCATAGTTGCCCGCGATGCTAAAACCGGTGAACTGGGCGTTGCCGTGCAAAGCCACTGGTTTAGTGTGGGTACTTCCGTTACCTGGGGAGAGGCCGGTGTTGGGGTTGTGGCCACCCAATCGTTTATCAACAAATCGTATGGACTGTGTGCACTTGAATTGTTAAAAGCTGGTAAATCTCCGGAAGAAGCCTTATCACAGTTGATAGAATTAGACGAAGGAAGAGATTACAGGCAGGTGGCTATACTTGATCAACTGGGACGTGCAGCTACCTACACCGGAAACAAATGCATAGAAGTTGCCAATCATTCTTCAGGTGAAAATTTTTCAGTCCAGGCCAATATGATGCTGAATAATCAAGTTGTTCCGGCCATGGAGAAAGCCTGGAAAGAAAATGACAAATTGCCTCTGGCAGAACGATTGGTGGAAGTGCTGAAAGCGGGACAGAAGGCCGGAGGCGATATACGCGGAAAACAGGCTGCCGCCCTTATGATCTATGCCCCGGAATCTACCCAAGAACCCTGGAATGACAAACGAATTGATCTTCGTGTAGACGATGCTGCCGATCCGATTCAGGAAATCAGCAGGTTGCTGAACGTATTTCGCGCCTATGAGCACATGAACAAGGGCGATCTTTATGTTGAAAAAAATGAAATGGCGAAAGCCATGGAAGAATATGGCCAGGCTATGAAACTGTTTCCGGATAACCTGGAGATGCAGTACTGGACAGCCATTACATTGGCTAATAATAAAGATATCAAACAGGCATCACTCATGCTTCAGCGGATTTATAAGTCGGACCCCAATTGGCGGGAATTAACGAAAAGACTGCCTAAAGCGGGCGTGTTGCAGGTAACTGAACAAGAATTGAAAGAGTTGGTTCGATAACTTCCTCATCCGCCCGATTTCCTTATTTTTGCCGATTAACCGATTTCCTCGATCATGACGATCTCGTATAACTGGCTGAAAGAGTACATTGATATTCCTGAATCACCCGAAGCCATAGGTCAGGTACTCACATCCACCGGTCTGGAAGTAGAGAGTGTAGAGTTTTTTGAAACCATAAAAGGAGGTTTGAAAGGTCTTGTTATCGGCCAGGTATTAACGTGCGTTAAGCATCCGAATGCCGATAAGCTTTCTCTTACCACCGTTGATGTTGGCGGTGAAAAACCATTACCTATTGTTTGCGGAGCATCCAATGTGGCAGCCGGTCAAAAAGTGATTGTAGCCGTTCCAGGCACTACCCTTAATCCCTTTAAAGGCGAATCCTTTACCATTAAATCTGCGAAAATCCGGGGCGAACAATCGGAAGGAATGATCTGTGCAGAAGATGAAATTGGATTAAGTGAAAATCATTCAGGCATCATCGTACTGGATACCGATTTACCGAACGGAACACCAGCCTCAACATACTACAATATTCAAAGTGATTATTGTATAGAAATCGGACTTACCCCGAACCGGGCGGATGCCGCTTCTCACCTGGGTGTGGCCCGTGATATTAAAGCGGTACTGAAACGGCAAATGCGCTGGCCGTCTGTAGATGCTTTTAAAACAGATAATCATTCACTGCTTGTTTCGGTTACGGTGGAAGATCCGAAAGCCTGCCCGCGGTATTCGGGTATCACACTTTCCGGAGTTACGGTAAAGGAATCACCCGACTGGTTGAAAACCCGGCTAACGACAATCGGGTTAGCCCCGATCAACAACATAGTTGACATTACAAATTTTGTCTTGCATGAAACCGGTCAACCTCTTCACGCCTTTGATGCAGACGAGATAACCGGAAAAAAAGTAATTGTAAAAACACTTCCTGTGGATTCTGTTTTTGTAACACTTGACGGCAAAGAACGCAAGCTTCTATCCACGGATCTGATGATCTGCAATGAAAAAGAGGGCATGTGCATTGCCGGAGTGTTTGGTGGAATCCATTCGGGTATAACCGAGAAAACCAAAAACATTTTTCTGGAGAGTGCATTCTTCTCACCCGACTACATCCGTAAAACATCCATGCATCATGGATTAAAAACAGATGCTTCTTTCCGTTTTGAACGGGGCACCGATCCAAACCTCACAGTCTATGCGTTGAAACGTGCGGCTCTGTTAATAAAAGAAATTGCCGGTGGATCAATTTCATCTGATCTGGTAGATGTATATCCACATAAAATTGAACACCGGGTAATTGAAGTAAAGGATAAAAATGTTAATCGCCTGATCGGTAAGGTAATTCCCAGGGAAGAAGTCTTTTCAACCCTAAACCGGTTGGATATCCAGGTTTTGGATAAAACGGACGACCGTTTCACAGTTTCAGTTCCTCCCTATCGCGTTGACGTTTTGCAGGAAGCGGATGTGATTGAAGAGGTCCTGCGTATTTATGGTTTCAATAATATTGAGTTGAAGCCCTATGCCGGCTCCGATTTCATTGCCGGCTTCCCTTCAAACGACATCAATAAATACCGGAATACCATCGGCCAGATGTTGGTAGGCAATGGATTCTATGAAATCTGGACCAATTCGTTAACCAATGAAGCCTACCAGCGAAAACATAACCTGGTATTTGATGGTGAACCTGTTTCGATATTAAATAAACTCAGCGAAGAGCAGGGCATTCTACGGCAATCCCTTCTCTTTACCGGTCTTGAAGTGTGCGCCTATAACCTGAATCGCAAGCAAAAAGACCTTAAGCTGTATGAGTTCGGGAAAATTTATTTTAAGAAAGATAATGCGTATCAGGAAGAAGAGCGTATTGCCTTATATCTAACTGGTTCCTTCGAACCTGAAAACTGGCAACGCCCGTCTGTTCAGGTTACGGTTTATGATTTAGCCCGTTATGTGAACCAGGTCATTCAAAAATCGGGTATTGAATCAGTGAAACAGGAAACCCTTCAGCATCAACTTCTTGATTATGGTGTTTCTTTATCTGCCAAAGACCGGATCATCGGTTACTATGGTAAAGTAAAAACTGCCCTGCAGAAGGAATTCGGCATCAAACAAGATATATTCTATGCCGAGTTGGATGCTACCTTGCTTTTCAATCAGTCAAACCCTAAGTTAGTGGTGAGGGAAGTGCCTCGATACCCGGAAGTGCGGAGAGATTTGTCGCTTGTGCTCGATCGGAATGTGAGCTTTGAAGAAGTACGTAAGTTAATCCTCAATACGGAGAAGCGGCTGATCAGGGAAATCATTACATTTGACGTATACGAAGGGGATAAGATTCCAAAAGGAAAAAAAGCCTATGCATTGGGCTTTACCCTGCAGGATGAATCTAAAACCCTGACTGACGAAGAAATTGATTCAACCATGAACCGCCTGATCAAAGCTTTTGAGCAAACATTAGGCGCAGTAATTCGGAAATAATGAACTATTCATGTACCGATTTACAACGATGAAAAAAGGAGAACCAAAACCAGAAAACCTTCTTGCATGAACCAGGAACTGTTAAAGACCAATCTCAATGGTTTGGAGCGCAAAATTATGGTGCTCATCAACGAACACAAGAAACTGAAAGAAGAGATAAAATCGTTAAAAAATGAAAATCAGGAGCTTAAAGCGGGAATCCACAGCCGCGATGAGCAACTGGGCCATTTTAAAAATCAAATTAAAATCTCTAAAATTGTGGATAACATTAACCCGGAAGACGGAAGTGTTTCGGAGTTGAAGAAGAAAGTGGACGAATACATTCAGGAAATTGATAAGTGTATCGCTTATTTAAGCCGTTAAATCTGTAAGACCTTGTACATGGAGGAACTTTCCATACGAATTAAAATAGCCGACCGCGAATACCCGATGAAGGTAAAAGCGAATGACGAAGAAAAAGTTAGAAGCGCAAGCCGGCTGATTAATGACAAGTTAAAGTCCTACAGAGATCAGTTCGGCATTGATGATAAACAAGATTTGTTGGCTATGGTGGCCTTCGACAGCCTGGTAGAAAAAATGTCTACCGAGGAAAACCACCAGGAAATTGACCAGACCGTTTTTGAAAAGGTTAATCATTTGAACCAACTCGTTTCTCAGTCCATTCTTTAGTACTCCTTACGTTTCGGGCAGGTAGCCATTCCGGGTAGTTTATAACCCTAAATGCTACTCGTATGTCTGATTTAATCATCATAATTCCACTCAGCATAGCCGGGGCAATCATTATCGGATTGCTGTTCGGCTCCTTCCTGTATAAGCGCAAGTATAACCGGAGGCAAAAAGACCTGGACGCCAAATCAAAACTGATTCTGAAAGAAGCTGAAATTGCCGCTGAGAATCTAAAAAAGGATAAGGTCCTTGAAGCCAAGGAGAAAATCCTAAAAATGAAGTCTGAATTTGAGGAGGAAGCCAACCGCAAAAAAAGTCAGATCATCTCCAATGAGCAAAAAATCAAGCAGCGCGAACAACAGGTAAACCGCGAATTGGAACAACTCAAACGGAAGGAATCCGAATTGACAGAGACGCAACAAAACCTGGCCCATCAGCTTGAACTGGTAAAAAAGCGCAAGGAAGAACTCGACCGCTTTAACCAGCAAAAAGTGGAGATCCTGGAAAATATCTCCAAGCTTACAGCCGATGAAGCGCGTGAACAGTTGGTTGCTTCACTTAAAGATGAAGCACAAACACGTGCCTCCTCCTATATCAAAGACATCATGGAACAGGCCAAGCTTTCGGCAACAAAAGAAGCCCGAAAAATTGTTATTGAAACCATTCAACGCACGGCCACCGAACACGCCATTGAAAACTGCGTATCGGTATTCAATATAGAAAGCGATGATATCAAAGGAAAAATAATTGGCCGTGAAGGAAGGAACATTCGTGCCCTTGAAGCAGCTACCGGGGTGGAAATTATAGTAGACGATACCCCTGAAGCCATCATCATTTCCGGCTTTGACCCTGTGCGCAGGGAAATTGCCCGCCTGTCGTTGCACCGGCTTGTACAGGATGGCCGCATTCACCCGGCCCGTATTGAAGAAATTGTAGCCAAGACAACAAAAAACATTGAAGATGAAATTGTAGAGATCGGTGAACGCACCGTTATTGATCTTGGCATCCACGGTCTCCACCCGGAACTGGTGAAGATGGTGGGACGGATGCGTTTCCGCTCATCATACGGACAAAACCTCTTACAGCACTCACGCGAAGTAGCCAACCTCTGCGCCATCATGGCAGCTGAACTGGGGCTGAATGTTAAACAAGCCAAACGTGCCGGACTGCTGCACGACATTGGTAAGGTTTGGCCAGAAGAACTGGAGAAGCCCCATGCCATTGCCGGTATGGAATTGGCACAGAAATACAAAGAGCATGCAGTAGTATGCAACGCCATAGGCGCCCACCACGATGAAATCGAGATGACCAGCCCCATCTCCCCGATTGTTCAGGCTTGCGATGCCCTCAGCGGAGCACGTCCTGGCGCAAGACGCGAAGTGATGGAGCAATACATAAAGCGTCTTCGCGAATTGGAAGAACTGGCGTCAAGCTTTGAAGGAGTTGAAAAATGTTACGCCATTCAGGCCGGTCGCGAATTGCGGGTGATTCTGGATGCCGAAAAGGCTACCGATGAACGTGCCAGCCAGCTGAGCTTCGATATTTCCCAGAAAATTGAACGCGATATGCAGTATCCAGGGCAAATAAAAGTAACCGTTATCCGGGAAATGCGATCGGTGGCTTATGCCAAGTAATTAATTAACAACAAAAGATTTAAATGAGAGAGCCGGGAAAACCCGGCTTTTTTTATTTACAGGCAACATCTTGAAATCTCATCCGTTAATTATCATATTTGTTTAACAATTTTGTTAAATATGGCTAAAACAACTGAAAAAGCCACCGAAGAGATCATTCTGGATGC
>JALOMY010000069.1 GCA_025455225.1 Cyclobacteriaceae bacterium
TGCCACTTAGGTGATATTATGGTTTCCTTATTACCGGCCGGATCGATCTGCGGGGCGCCAAAACCTAAAACCATAGAAATTATTCAGCAAGCGGAAGAGGAGGAGCGGGGCTATTATACGGGTGTAATCGGTTATTTTGATGGAACCAACCTGGATAGCGGGGTGATGATCCGCTTTATCGAAAACGTGGACGGTCAGTATTATTATCGCAGCGGTGGTGGAATTACCACCCAAAGCAAAATGGAAGCTGAGTACCAGGAAACGATTCATAAAATTTATGTCCCGGTTAATTGAATCGATACGTTTGCAAAATGGTGTTCTTTATAATCTCTCATACCATCAAAAGAGAGTGGATGAAGCAATAACCGCATTAACCGGAAATACAACAACTATTAACCTGGACAACTATTTTAAGTTCACTTCTTTACCTCTTGATGGCCTGTTTAAATGTCGTGTCATTTATTCAGTGCAGGCTGTTGAACGTATTGAAATAACTCCCTACCAGGTGCGGCCGGTTCAGTCATTAAAAGTTATTATAGACAATGACATTGTCTACAACCTGAAATGGGAAGATCGGTCGACTATCAACAAACTCTTTCATAAAAGAGAACATTGTGATGATGTTTTGATTGTTAAGCAAAATCTCGTTACTGATGCATCGTACAGCAACCTGGCTTTTTTTGACGGGCAAAAATGGATTACCCCTGCCACACCGTTATTAAAGGGAGTTATGCGTCAAACATTATTGGACCAGGGAATTCTAAGCGAAGACACAATCCACGTTCGACAGCTGCGATTATTCAAAAAAGTAAAGCTCATCAACGCCCTGTTGGCGTTTGAGGGCCCGGAACTTTCAGTATCGGATATAGTTTTATAGTTTTAGCCATGCATTCATCAGCATTGATAAGAAGGGAAAGTCTGGTGTTGATTCTTTTACTTCTCCTGATTCTTCCCGTATTCTCCCAGGTTCCACTGAGTACCAAATCACAAAAGGCCATTGAATTATATCAGGAAGCAGATAACTACCGCGTGCGGGGACAAAATCAGGAAGCCATCCGGTTGTTGAATCAAGCCCTTGATAAGGATAAAAATTTTGCAGAAGCATACTACCGTCTCGGCCTGGTGTACATGACGTTAAAAAACTATCCGGTAGCCATCTCCAATTTTGAAAAAGGATTATCGCTCACCACCGATGCAAGAAAGCAAAAGGTGTACTGGTACGATTTGGGAGAAGCGTATTTGATAACCGGGCAGTACGATCAGGCCATTGCCTATCTTACGGACTTCATCCGGGTTGAAAATCAGAACCGTCAAAAAGCCAACCAGGCAGAACAACTTTTGCAAAGCGCCCGCTTCTCCAAAGAGAATGCAACGGCTAAGGCGAATTACCAGGTTAAGGAATTAAGCGATACCGTGAATCGCTTTGTGCTTCAGTATTTTCCGGTGCTTACAGCCGATCAGCAAGAATTAATTTTTACCCGAAGAATTGGAAATACCTCTGAATATGATGAAGACCTGGTAATCAGCCGTAAGGATGACCAGGGACGCTGGACGATACCGGTTTCCGTTTCCGATAAGATCAACTCTACGTTAAATGAAGGAACGTGTACCATTTCAGCCGATGGAAGGAAAATCATTTTTACTTCTTGCGTGGGCAGGCAGAGTTACGGAAGCTGCGATCTGTACGAGAGCATCAAAATGGGTTCCGAGTGGTCCGTACCGAAAAACTTAGGACCCAACGTTAATTCAAACGAGTGGGAATCGCAGCCCTCCTTATCCGCTGATGGCAGAACACTTTATTTTGTGTCCGATCGAAAAGGCGGATTCGGCAGACGGGATATCTGGATATCACGACTCGATGAATCCGGCAACTGGTCAAAAGCCATGAACCTCGGTGAACCAGTTAACACCATGTACGATGAAATTTCCCCCTTCATTCATGCTAATGCCCGCATTCTTTATTTTGCCTCTAAGGGCCACACGGGTTTTGGCGGGTATGATGTTTTCTCCGCAGAAAAAAAGGAAAATGGTTGGAGTGTTCCGGTGAATGCCGGAAAGCCCATCAACGATCATGAAGACCAATTTGCTTTGTTTATTACGGCCGATGGAAAGAAGGGGTATTACTCACATGAAGTTCCCTCCAATGATGGAAGCCGCAGCCGCATTTATGAAATCAAAATTCCAGAAGATCAGCAGATTCAATACAAGAGCAACTATGTAAAAGGAATTGTAACCGACAGCAAAAGTAACAAACCGCTAAAAGCCCGTATTGAACTGGTTAACCTGGCCACGAAGTTGGTTGAGTCTATCGTTGAATCAGACTCGGTAACCGGCCAGTACTTAATTGTACTTACCCAAGGTTCTGAATATGCGTTGTACAGCAACAGCAAGGGTTATCTATTCAACAGCAGCAATTTTAATTATTCCGATGTTACCCGGTTTGAACCCATCGTTATGGACATCCGGCTCGACCCGGTTGCACGAGGTTCCAGTGTAGTTCTCAATAATATTTTCTTCGAAACCGATAAATACGAACTGCAACAAAAGTCGCTAACCGAACTTCAGAAGGTTGTCCGGTTTTTGGAAGAAAATCCAGTTGTTTCGATACAGATCACCGGGCATACTGATAATACCGGCAATGCCGCTTACAATCAACAACTATCAGAAAAGCGCGCCCAGGCTGTGTACAATTATTTAATAGCAGAAGGCATTTCAGATAAAAGGCTTTCCTGGAAAGGGTTTGGTCAGGGTCGCCCCAAAGCCTCAAACGACACGGAAGAAGGGCGCCAGCTTAATCGCAGGATCGAATTCTCGATCCAATAATTGCCAAATAATATTTTGAGTAAGGGCAGTAAATAAAAATTTATTGCCGGCATAGTTTGGATCGACCGAATTTCTTTAGATTTGGTTGAATTACCTAAAATTCAATTAACCTAAACTTAAACTCTATGAGGAGACATTTACTCAGCACAGTCGTGCTGGTCTTCGCGTTCAGCGTTGTACTGGCACAGGAACGAACGGTCTCAGGTCGGGTAACATCGGCCGAAGATGGTTCGCCTCTTCCGGGAGTAAACGTGGTCTTAAAAGGTTCCACAGTCGGAACCGCCACGGATGCTGACGGAAGATATTCGTTATCCGTTCCCGCTGCAGGTGGAACGTTGGTTTTTTCATTTATCGGTTTGGCCACGCAGGAAATTGCCATCGGTGAGCGAACGGCAGTTGATGCATCCATGGCTCTCGATGCCACTCAGCTTAGCGAAGTGGTAGTAACCGGTCAGAACATTACCCAGAGCCGGAAGGCGTTGGGGTATGCTATCAGTACCGTTAACACCGACCAGATTGCGGCACGCCCGGTGAATGATATTTCCCGTGTACTTATGGGAAAAGTTCCTGGGGTGGTGATCAACCCTACCGGTGGTGTTGCCGGTACAGGTGCCAGTATTAACATCCGCGGTTTTTCATCGTTAACCGGTTCATCCCAGCCTCTTTGGGTGGTGGATGGCGTTCCCTTCAACTCATCGACTAACCAGTCGGCCAGCGGATCGTTTGGTGCAGGTGCTGCCACGGCTACCAGCCGCTTCCTGGACATTGATCCCAATAACATTGAGAGCATCAGTGTACTTAAGGGATTAGCAGCAACGGTTTTGTATGGCGACCAGGGCCGTAATGGTGTAATCCTGGTTACAACAAAAGCTGGCTCTACGAAGCGTAAGCAATCGGAAGTGAGTTTCCAGCAATCCGTATAGCTAAACCAGATTGCATCACTACCGGATTTTCAAAATGATTATGGCAATGGTTTCCAACAGTTGTATGGGGCATTCTTCAGTAACTATGGACCTGATTTTAATGAAGTGGATTCCGTAGGCCATCCTTATCAGTTTTTATCCGATGCGGCACTTCGTAATTCATTTCCTGAAACATTCTTTCAACGAATTCCCTATGAAGCAGCACCATCGGTTGGAAATTATTTCCGCGATGGTATCGTTTCAAATACCTCCATTGGTCTTACCGGGGGTAACGATAAATTTGGATTCAATGCTGCGGTAGCATATACATCGGAAGAGGGGTACATGCCCAACAATGACCTTACCCGGTTGAATATTAATACGGGATTCACAGCAGCCGTAACGGATAGGTTAACACTGAAGACTTCATTTATGTACACCAATACCGATTTCCAAACTCCTCCCTTGAACGGAGCTACCGGTGGTGGTGGTACATTTAACGGTATACCTTCCCTTTTTGCCAACTTCCTGTATACACCTCGTAACCTCGACATTAATGATACTGACTTATTTCCCTATCAAACCCCGCTTGATAACCGGGCAGTATGGTACCGGGGAGGTAACGACATTCCCAACCCGATCTGGATTGGAGAAAATCTTATCGAGAAGGACGTAACCGATCGGTTCTTTAATGCAACAACCCTGTCGTATGACTTCTCAGATAATATTTCATTATCCTACCGGATTGGTCTTGATACGTATACCCAGCGGCAAAGCAGTGAGTATAATAAGGGTATCGGCAGTGCCTATCCCCAGGTAAACAATGGTATTCTGCAGACTCAAACGCTGAGTAATACCATCTGGAACCATGACCTGATTTTCTCATTATCCAAAGAAATTACTTCGGGCCTTAATTTTACCGGTCGTGTTGGTGGTAACGCACGTAATGACTATTTCCAACGTGATGGTATATATTCCGAGTTTCAGACCGTTTATGGCTTGATGCGCCATTCTAACTTCAGCACAGCAGCTTCACGCGCTGTGGCTTTTGATGGCCGTGTGTTTTACCGTACCGTTGAGCAACAGCGTTATGGTATTTACGGAGACTTTTCGTTCGATTATAAGAGTTACCTCTTCGTAAACCTTTCAGGACGTAACGACTGGAATTCAGCTTTGGAGCAAGCGAACAACTCTTTGTTCTATCCCAGCGCCAGTGTATCCTTCCTGCCAACAGAAATCTTTACCGGTTTAAAGAGCAGTACACTTAATTATTTAAAACTTAGAGTGGGATATGGTACCTCTGCCGGTTTCCCGAACCCGTATGGAACACGCGATATTGTTTCGCAGAACCTTCGGGGATTTGTTGACAATGCGGGCGCTCTTTATGGAATACAAACGGTTTCCAACCAATTGGGAAATCGCAATTTGAAACCTGAATTGCAACAGGAAATTGAAGCAGGATTTGAAGTTCGATTGCTTAACGAACGGCTTTCTGTTGACTTTACTGCCTTTAACCGTGGTACCCGCGATCTGATTACAAATATTGCGATTGATCCTTCAACCGGTTTTACCAATACATTGGGTAACGTAGGTAAACTGGAAAATAAGGGAGTTGAGATTGGTGTGAATGCCAATATTCTTCGCTTCAGCAGTGGTTTCCGCTGGGATCTGATCTGGAATTATACCCTGGTTAGACCGAAAGTGATTGACCTTGGAGGTGACATTGACCGGATTGTGTTAAATGGTTTCACTGATCTGGGTAACTTTGCCATTCCAGGCAGACCGACTAATATCATTTGGGGAACCGGTATTGCTGAAGATCCTGATGGAAATAAGATTGTCGGTACAGATGGCCTTCATGTGATCAGTCCGTTAATTAAGGAGTTGGGTGATCCGAACGCTAAATTCTTCACTACAATAATCAACACGTTCAGCTTTAAGAATTTTGCATTCTCCTTCCAGTTCGACTACCGTCATGGCGGCAAGATGTATGCTTCTACGGCTTCGGGTCTTCTGGCCCGTGGTGTATTAGCCGGAAAGGATAACTTCGACCGTGACCAGGTCTTTGTTCTGCCAGGTGTTCGTCAGAATGGTACGGATAATGATGGCAATCCGATTTACATCCCTAATGATATTCAAGTTACCGCTTCGGATTATGGATTTAATTCCCAATTCTTTGCCCGGAACGACAATGCCATGTTTGATGCAACGGTTATTCGTCTTCGTGAAGTTTCTCTTTCCTACAACTTCCCGACTTCTATGCTGAGCAAAACTCCGATCAGGTCAGCTTCAATTATACTTACCGGTAATAACCTGTGGTTTAATGCGGTGAACGTACCCAAGTATGTGAATTTCGATCCGGAAGTATCAAGCCAGGGCGTGGACAACGGTTTGGGTTTTGATTACCTAACGGGCCCGAGTATGAGACGTTACGGTGCCGTATTGCGGGTTACTTTTTAACCAATAAAGAAACAGGATTATGAAATTTATAAAATCAACAATACTCGCATTATTCCTCGTGCTGGCTGCTTCGTGTACGCTGGAGTTACAGGAAGATCCGAATGCGGTACAGCCTTCACAGGCGCTGCCCAACCTGGTGTTGAATAACATCCAGTTAAGTTTTGCAGGATGGTTCAATGGCGTCAGCACGTTTGGAATGCAGATGACCCGTTTGATGAATTCAGGCGGATCAATATACCAGAATGTATACAGCCCGGAATCTTTTGATGGTACCTGGTCAACTGCCTATGCCAATATTCTTAACGATTCCGAGTTGCTAATTGCCAATGCCGATGCAAACGGATTGGCCCGGCATGCCGGTATGACCCGTGTAATCAGTGCCTATATGCTGGTAACTTTGGTCGACTTCTTCGGAGACGTGCCTTATTCCGAGGCTTTCACCGGATCGGGAAATTTCAACCCGAAACTGGATGACTCGGATGCCTTATACAACCTGGCATTGGAAAAGCTGGAGAAGGCCATTGAGGATTTAACGACCTTAACTATTCCTCAGGGTGGGTATTTAAATCCGGGGGCTCCAACTCCTCAGGATCTTTATTATGCCAATAATTATGGTTCCTGGGTACGGGCTGCCAATTCAATCCGGTTGAAGATTTACCTCAACCTGGGCGATGCTGCCGGAATCAATGCGGTGGTTGCACATCCCGGAGGATTAATCGTATCGCCTGGCCATAACTTCGTATTCCGCTATGGCACCAATCAGGCCGACCCGGATGCCCGTCATCCCCGTTTCAATCAGAACTACCTGGGTGGTGGTGGTGCCTATATGTCGAACTGGCTGATGTGGCATATGTTCCATGCTTATAATGCTCAACAAAACGGGGCACCTGGTGATCCGCGTATACGTTTCTATTTCTATCGCCAGACTTCAACGAACAATACTGATCCGAATAATATTCGCTGTGTAGTTCAAACAACTCCACTACATTATCCTCAGTCAACAGGTACAGCTATCGTTGATAATGCTACCGCTGGAAGGCCTCCACTGGGAGTTGATCCTTCCCATCCTACCAACGACCCTGCACATCCAGCCTGGGGACGTACGTTCTGTTACCCGACTGATCGGGGATATTGGGGACGCGATCACATTGATCCTCAAGGTATTCCTCCGGATAACTTCTTACGCACAGCATGGGGTGTTTATCCATCTGGTGGACGTTTTGATGCTAACGTGAATGCTGGCGTTGCACAGACGCAGGGTATGCGCGGTGGTGGCATGCAGCCCATCATGATGCGTTCATTTGTTCAATTCATGTTGTCTGAAGCTGCCCTGACTATAGCCGGAGTAAACACCGGAGCTTCTGCACGTGATCATTACGAAGATGGTATTGTGTTTTCCATGGATGACGTTCGTTCTTTCTCCGTTAACGGAAACTTCGGATTCGGTGCCGCTCCTCCAACAGAAGCGACAACCATCAATACCTTCTATCCGATTGATGTCTACAATGCAGACCGCGACAATTATGTTACCAGTGCACTGGCTGCTTTTGATGACCGTGTAGCTGTTTCGGCTGATGAGGCTATGAACTACGTTGGCCGTGAATTTTGGGTAGCTTCTTTCTGCAACGGAGTAGAGGCTTATAACCTCTATCGCAGAACCGGAAAACCTACCGGCATGCAGCCGGTAATCAACCCGGCTCCCGGAGCTTTTCCAAGATCATTCTGGTACCCGGCCAATGCGGCCAACCTGAACCGGAATATCGAACAGAAAACCAACCTGGAAGGCAGAGTTTTCTGGGATACAAACACTACTAACCTTGATTTCTAATTCCAAATCCAAGAAAAAATGAAGAAGATATTATATTCTACTCTCCTGGTGATGGTTTTGGTTGTCATGTCGTGCCGGGATGAATCTTTGTATCCCTTACCGTATGATGACCGGACATCCGGAGCGTATCTAAGAATGTACAGCATTGTATCGAATGTGTTTGATTTGAACGACCTGAATAACTCCGGTTTTGAAGTAACCTGGGAATCGGTTGATGCCAACGGTGGAAGAGACCTTGCAGAGGTTATCTTTTACGTGTCTCATCGAAGAGGGATCTCATTAACGGATGAAGTGGAGGTTGCCCGGGTTCCGGCTTCTGCATTCCAGCCCGTTCCTGAACCTACCGGTTCAGTTTATACCCGTGCCACAGCACGCATTACAGCCAACCAGGTACTTGCCGCATTGAATACTATTACGGCTGATCCCGATGGTGCAGACGGTTTGGTTGGTTTCCCGGGTGATTTACTGGCAGCAGACCAGATTGTTTTCCGCTGGGTGCAAGTGCTTAATGATGGACGTACCTTTTCTGTTCTAAATCCTCAGGCATCTGTTAATTCCGCATTTGCAAAAACTTCTGAGGCCAACATGACACCCAATATCACGGGCGGTCAGTTTTACAGTGCTCCCTACATTTATACCGTTGTGGTACGCAGTCTTGTTGCAGACTCCTGGACTGGTGATTTTTCGTTAACACAAAACGCAATTTGGTCACCTTCTCATTCTGCTGAATTACATTCCCTGGCATTCCCAGCGGAATTAAACCAGGTTCTGTTTCCTGATCAATCTGTTACTTTAAGCAAGGTTCCGGGCGGACTTTCAACAGAACGGCAGTTTAATGTGAATTACCGGGGCGAAAACGTTACGATGCGGATTAACCTGGAGAACGGTACAGTGTGGATTCCTGTACAAAACTCTACCGTTGATTGTACGGCTGAACGTGAACTCTACTGGACAATGCCAACAACCGGTTCGTTTAGTCCGGGTTCATTTGTATTGCCTCCCGGTTTACCTCAGGCCACTACACCGAACCGTGGTAGTTACAGTACAACTGCAGGATTAACTGCGGGCGATGTGCTCACCATTGGTGTTGATGATGATGCCGATGAGTATGGCCGCAGAAACGGGTATTGCTCCTGGACGTTACGTGTACGTTTAACGCTTACAAAACTTTAATGCTCCAGTAGATTAAGATAAAAATGACCGGTCAAGGCCGGTCATTTTTTTTAAATCAGTTTTTATTTTTTTATCATAAACTGAAGGGTAAAAATTTTAATTTGTGTGAGCTTCAAAAGATCAGATGGAAAAGACATAGTTCAAGCAGGAATTATGGAAACAGAAAATTCATTATATAGAATATTAACTTATCTGCTAACAAGTACATTATTTATTCATGTTGTACTGTTGGCTCATGTCTCTCATGCCCAACAAGATTTAATGAATACCGTTCGGGCAAACAACCTGGCCTATCGTTTAAATAACATGGGCGGTATGTTAAAGTCAGGCGATGTGATTACCGGGCTACCGTCATCGTTTACTTCCGAAGTTGTTGGTGATGTGTATTGGGATAAACATTGGGGTAAATCATCCATACTCATGGAGAATCGTACCGAACCCGTGGAGGGATATCTCACGCGGTACGACATTCAAAAAAATGAATTTGAGTTTCTGCTTGAATCCAATGTGCGGGTATTATCCGGATCGAAAATTGTTGACATGATCTGGATTGATTCGCTGTCGGGCAAGACACGCTATTTAGTGAATGCAGGTAAGTATAAAGAGAATGGTGTTCCGCTAACCGGATTTATGGAACTTCTCTCCGAGGGTGATCAATCGTTGTTTAAAGTTATTCGTATCGAAATTCTTAAACCCGATTTTAATCCTGCTTTGAATGTGGGCAGCAAGGATACACGCATCATCAAAAAAGAATCGTTTTATTTTGCAACCGGCAATGACCTCGTCCAGATCAAATCCAAAAAGAGCGTAGAACCCATCCTGCAAAGTAAGGGCGGGGCAGTAGAAAGTTACCTGAAACGGGAAGCTATTAAATTCACCAGGGAAGCCGATTTAGTTAAATTCTTCAACTTCGTGAACTCCCTGCAATAGCCAAATTTAATTTGGTTTAAAGTAAGGGTCTTACCACAATTCTTACACTTTATTCTGAAGGCCTGAAAGTTAATTTCTTTACGGACTCATTTTTTTGTCTGCGGATTTTGTTGGAGACCTGTTTTTTTTAGTTTTACCCCGCTTTAAAAAACGTTAACCTAAATAATAACACATGAAGAGAGTTCTACTAGTAATGGTTGTAGCGTTACTCCTTCCGCTCAGTACAGTCTGGGCGCAGGATCGTACCGTTACAGGGAGAGTTACTTCCCAAGA
>JALOMY010000070.1 GCA_025455225.1 Cyclobacteriaceae bacterium
TTTTTGCCGATAGAGATCACTTTCCCGGATTTCTCCGCACCATGAAGCATAGAATGTATTTTCTTCATTCCATCTTTTGGCGGATCGGCTTCCTGATCGTATAGCCGTTTACCGATGTCATCAAAATCTTTTTCTTTCATGCTGCTGAGATTAATCTGCTCTCAATAAGTTTCTTTAAATAGGCTTTTGCTTTGGACAGTTGTGATTTCGAGCTGCCTTCCGCAATTCCCAACATCTCTGCAATTTCAAGGTGATTATATCCTTCAACTACGTACAGGTTAAACACCAGTTTGTAACCATCCGGTAAGCGATCAATAAGTTCAAGCAACTCCTGGTTGGAGAGCATGGCAATTGCATTATCCGGTGTGCTTAGTGTAGATTCTGCATAGGATGAATCCACATGGTCAAAGAATTTACGATTCTGATGGTAATGGTTAATGGAAGTATTAACAAAAATTCTACGCATCCATCCTTCAAACGATCCGCCTTGCCAGGTATGCATGTTCTTGAAAACTTTTACAAAAGCCTCATGAAATACATCTTCAGCTTCAACCCGTGAACGGGTATACCGCAGACAGACCGCCATCATTCTGCGCGAATAGAGTTCATACAGCTTCTCCTGGGCAGAAGCCTTGTTCTCCAAACATCCTTGAATGATTTCCTTTTCGGTCATGAAGGGTTATGCAATTGGTTAGTATGGGTTATTCTGTAATTGTGATTTCGCAATACGCTTCCAGGAAGCCATCGTTGGTAAAGAGTCTGTATTTAAACCGATCTGTTCCTGTGAAACCTTTTGGAGGAAAATAAACGTAATAGATATTTTTGAAGGTGCCTGAGTAGGAGTAGGTTGTGAATTTTCCTTTTTCAGGAGCAGACAGACTGCTTCCCTGGTAGGGACATACCTGGTCGTTATGAAAGATCGGAATGGAAATCGGTTGGTCTTTTTTAGTTGTTACTGATTCCCCGTTGATGGCAAAAGTGCACTCTTCAAGATTCAGGGGTTCTTCCACGTGCATGGTAATCGATGCGGAATAACAATTACCCTGGTAACAAACCGTGTAGGTTATGTTATCAATTCCAATAAAGTCGGAGTTCGGCTTATAAAACCAACCTTCATTCTCGATAAATTGAATGGAGCCAAATAAAGGGGTACTGTACGTAATAGTAACTTCCACTTTTATACTGTCGTTAACCAATGGATCCAGGCGTACCCCGATCGGATTGCCGGAATTATAGATATAGATATCGTCAGGATTAAGTTGAATGAGAAAAAACGATTTGGGCAACGTGTCTTCAATTTCATCGTTACACGACACCAACACCAGGAGGACTAACATGGCCAGGTACCTGAAAAATATTGGATTGTACATGTTTTTTTGATTTAACTGCGGCTAAGACAGGATTAACCTACAAAGGGTTGCCCGTTTCCTATTAAATTTTACCTGCTGCCATAACATGGTTAAAACCAATGATTTAATTCAAGTATTTAATTCGAACGCGCGGATTCACCGGCATGTCCGTTTACGGCTGTTCCAACCTGCAGGTTTACCTTATCAATGAATAGGCCTTGATTTTTTTTAAGCGGATCATGTGCTGTCTGAAAGGTTGAATTTTCCATTGAAGTTAAGTTGCGCCTGGCTTGTTCAAGATGGCGTTGATTATGGGTTAACAGAAACTGGAAAGCATCGCCCAGGTTGATTGTTATCCAGGGAGAAATCGATGTCGGTACTGATATTTTTGTCAATCGTTTTGATCCGGATTGCGTAATAAGCCGCTGCATTTCTTCCAGGTGAAGAATAAACCGGGAAACAACTTCATACGGATCCTGAATGTTTACGGGGCGATGTCTTTTCATGGCTTTATATTTCTTTTTGCTCCTGGATGCATCCATAGAATGAATAAAATATTGACCTAAAAGACTGTGTTTAAATATCATGGCTTCCTTAAAATCAGGTGCCTTGCTAAGTGCATTTTTAATTTTTGGTAAATAATACTCAGCGTAGGTATTCAAATGCTGCAGACACTCGGCCACACACCACCCACCGTTATCGGCTGCCCGGAGCAACTGGTCTGCGGGAAGGTTCTGAAAGATTGAAATGACTTCGCTTACTTGGGATTCCAATTGTTCTTCGAGATGGTGGAGATATACTTCCTGGCTTATTTCCCGTTTCATAGGTTACCCTTTATTTTTTTGCTGAATATCAATAAGAGAATGCCGATCAGGCACATGATGCTTTCAATCACCAGCCAATTGGTTCCAAATTCGCCCAGTGCACCTTCTGAAAACCAGGTGATAATGCGTGAAAGAGCATACGATCCCCAAAACAGCGATAGGAAGCTAAGTCCTTTAATTGTCTGAAAAAAAGCAAGGTAAAGAAGAAGTAAAACCAGGGTAATGCCCACGCCTCCGTAAATTCCACGAATGGAACTTATGGCATCGGTGTTGGGAAGTTTAACGCCCACCAGATCCATCACCGATTGCGGATTAATAATGGCCAGCAGGGCAACATAGCCAAGGCTGAAAGCTGAGAAAAGAATAAATCCTTTACTGGCTGTGAGGTAAATAATTTTTGTTGTCATACAAGTTGTGTTTGGTTTGATGCAACAAAGATGAGTTCACCCTGAAATTTCATTCTTGGCATTTACCAACATTTTCAGATTCGCACGGAATTTATGAGTTTACTGAAGTTGGTAGGATCAATGCCGAGGTAATTCGCCAGGTATTTATGCGGCACCAGCGTAAGTATATGCGGACTGCGTTTCAATAACTGCCTGAATTTTTCTTCGGAAGTAAAGCATTGCAACTCCACCATTCTTTCAAGCAAGCCTGAAAAGGCCTGCATTACCCCTAATCGTAAGGCTTCCGAAACGCAGTGATGTTTTTGCATGCATTGATTCACTGCTTCGAAAGGAGCACGCAGAAAAACGGAAGGAGTGAGCGCCTCGAAATAATAGGCAGAGCGTTTTTGAAGGAAGAAAGAATCGACTACACCGCCAAAAGACGGAGCATAAGAGAACACTAAAGTCGATTCACGATTTTGATCATCCTGGTATACAATGCGTTGAACACCATCCGTCACGAAATACAAATACTTTTCTATTTCGCCTGCAGAAGTGATGATTTCTTTTCGCTTCACGCGATGTTCGACCCAGATGCTGAAGAATTCATTTGCTGCTTCTTCCGATAGGGGATGGATATGTTCAATGACTTTTCTTAATGTTTCCTGCGCCTGCATATCGACCAAGATACTAATGTTTTATCCTTTATATAGTAAGGAAGCCGGCAAAGCAGGAGTCAGTTTTATTGAAATTCAAAATCCTTTCAATAATTTAATGTTCTATTTACGTATAACTATGTTTATCGGTCATTTTGCTGTTGGCCTGGCTGCCAAATCAGTAAAGCCAACTGTCTCATTGGGTACTTATTTTCTTGCTGTGCAATTTGTTGATTTGCTTTGGCCTACTTTATTATTGGTTGGACTGGAGCGTGTCTCGATATCGCCTGGTATTACGGAAATGACTCCACTTGATTTTGAGCATTACCCGATTACCCATAGTTTAATAATGACGGTGGTGTGGGCAGGGCTCGCATTGTTGCTCTTCTATTTATTCAAGAAAGATTTGAAAGCAGCCCTGGTAGTTGCTGCCTGTGTTGCCAGCCACTGGCTTTTGGATTTTATTACACACCGGCCGGATTTGCCTCTGGCTTTTTCAGACGCAACACGGGTTGGATTAGGATTGTGGAACAATAAAATACTGACTATAGCAGTTGAGTCTTTGTTATTTGTAATCGGGTTGGGACTTTATTTGCGCTCAACCCGCTCATCAGACAAGATCGGTACTTATGGTTTTTTGGGACTTATTGCTTTTCTGGTGGTCATTCATATCAGCAATATTTTCGGACCGCCTCCGCCAAACGTGGCGGCCATTGCCTGGGCTGGCCATCTTCAATGGATATTTGTTATTTGGGCATATTGGGTAGATGCACACCGGAATGTAACTTGGACCTGACCCTGTACTGACTCTAAATAATGGGTTCTGATCCTGTTCTGTATTTAAACAGAACAGGTAGTTATGACCTGAAAAATTATATCAGATTCTTTCAATGTCTGATCTCAAATTATTTTATGATACCTACGAACTTCATAGTTGCAGACCTGATCATAGATTGAACGAGAGATCACCCATTGGGTAAATTACACCCGATGAGTCAGTTTTATGAGCAAATAATAGAGTTACAACCCTATGACTTTAATCGTGTTGTGTGACTAAACCGTTTATACACTAACTAACCCAATTCATTATGAATGACCATTCACCATTGAATATGGATCCGTCCGAATTTAAAAGAATAGGCCATCAACTGGTCGATCAAATCGCTTCGTTTTTGGAAGAGCTTCCATCAAAAAAGGTGACTTCTGCCTTGCGTCCCGGTGAAGTACAACAGTTACTTGGTTTCAATGCACTCCCTGAGTATGGATCTGATGCAGAAAGTATTTTAACGACATCGGCTCAATTACTTTTTGATCACTCGCTCTTTAACGGGCACCCGCGTTTTTGGGGATACATCACCTCTTCAGCGACACCTATAGGTGTCCTGTCGGAATTGCTGGCAGCTTCGGTCAATCCGAATGTGGGAGCCTTTATCCTTTCGCCAATGGCAACTGAAATTGAGCGGCAAACGGTTCAATGGTTAGCGGAGATGATTGGATATACTCCTACCTGTGGAGGGCTCTTTGTAAGCGGTGGAAACATGGCCAACCTGGTAGGATTTTTAGCGGCACGAAGACACATCGTACAACAGGATATTCGTAAGATAGGGTTGGCTGACGCACTGAATGGAAAAAGGGGATTTACATTATACTGTGCACAGGGTACACATACCTGGATAAACAAGGCTGCAGACCTGTTTGGGCATGGAACGGATGCCATACGCTGGATTGAATTAACGGACAAAGAACAGATAGATGTTACTAAACTTGAAGACACCATCGAATCGGATTTGAAAATGGGCTACGTGCCATTTTTAGTAGTGGGTAATGCAGGTTCGGTAGGTACTGGTGTAATTGATCCGTTGCAAGAACTAGCTGCAATTTGTAAAAAATATAATTTGTGGTTTCATGTGGATGGTGCTTATGGTGCACCCGCAGCTGCACTGCCCGAGCTTGCTGCGTCATTCAAAGGACTATCGTTGGCCGACTCCATCGCACTCGATCCACACAAATGGTTATATGCGCCATTGGAAGCCGGATGTATCCTGGTAAGGGACGCAAAGCATCTTCATGATGCGTTTACCTTTAACCCCGATTACTATAATTTTGATGGCGACCTAACCGATAAGCCTGTAAACTTTCATGAATATGGCATGCAAAACTCGCGCGGTTTTCGCGCGCTTAAAGTTTGGACGGCCCTCAGACAAGCCGGACGTAGTGGCTATATTTCTATGATCCGAAAAGATATTGAATTGGCTCGCTATCTCGCTGAAAGGATTGCGTCAACACCCAGGCTGGAACTGGTTACAGTGAATCTCAGTATTGTGTCATTCCGATTTATTCCGGAAGTACTTCCGCTTGAAAATAAAGAGAAATATCTCAATACGTTAAATGAAAAAATTCTTAACCGACTACAAACAGGAGGTCAGGTATTCATTAGTAATGCGGTGGTTAAAGGAAGGTACAGCCTGAGAATGTGTATAGTGAACTTCCGGACAACCCAAGCTGATATGGATGTACTTGTGCGTGTTGTACTTGAAGAGGGTGATAAACTTCAGCAATCGCAGCCAGTTGCAAGCTAAAATTTATCACCCCTGATTTTTCTTCTGCATCAACTAAGAGAGTCGTATCAAATCTTCGCAAACCGTAACCGCAAGCTGTTACTTACCACACTTACCGAACTCAGTGCCATGGCTGCTCCGGCAATCATAGGGTCTAACAGAAATCCGTTAACCGGATAGAGCACTCCTGCCGCGATTGGAATGCCAATTACGTTGTAGATAAATGCCCAGAATAAATTCTGACATATACCCATCACAGTTTTGGTGGATAAGTTTAATGCTTTTGGAATGGAGTTTAAATCAGAAGTAATTAAAGTCATCTTGGCTACGTCCATGGCAATGTCGGTGCCTTTGCCCATGGCGATGCTTACATCAGCCTGGGCAAGAGCGTGTGCATCGTTGATGCCATCGCCCACCATGGCCACTATTTTTCCTTGTGCCTGAAGTTGTTTTACAAATTCAGCTTTGTCGGAAGGCAACACCTCGGCCATAAAGTGTTTCAAGCCAATTTGCCTGGCCACCGCTTTAGCCGTTTGTTCATTATCACCGGTGAGCATGTACACCTCAATGCCTTTCTTTTGCATGGAATCAATGGCGGCTTTGGAGGTTGCTTTGATTTTATCGGCAATGGCGATTACGGCCAATACATTTTTCGAATTAGAAAAGTATACTACGGTTTTAGCATCTTCCTGAAGTTTTTGCGCTGCTTCGGTTAGCGATTCAGAAAGCTGCACCCCGTTTTCAGTCATCAATTTGCGGTTACCAACAAAGTAGAATTCGCCTTTTGCTGATGCTTTTACCCCACGTGCTGTTATACTTTCAAACTGATCCACACGAGTGGTTTGGATTCCTTCTTCTTTCAGTTTGTTCACTACAGCTTCCGCCAGGGGATGTTCCGATTGATATTCAAGTGCGTACAGTATTTGTTTTGCGTACGGATCGTTCGATTCCCATATCAAATCAGTAACCATCGGCTTGCCTTCGGTGATCGTTCCGGTTTTGTCGAGAATGATTGCGTTTACCTTATGCGCCAGTTCAAGGCTTTCTGCGTCCTTAATAAGAATATTGTTCTCTGCACCTTTACCAACACCAACCATAATCGCAGTTGGAGTGGCCAATCCCAACGCACAGGGACAAGCAATGACCAATACCGTTACGGAAGTAAGCAAGGCGTGTGTGAAAGCGTTATCGCCACCCAAAACCATCCAGGTAATAAAGGTTAGAATGGATATCACGATAACAATAGGAACAAATATTCCGGCAATTTTATCCACCAGTTTTTGTACGGGCGCCTTACTGCCTTGGGCTTCCTGAACCATTTTGATGATCTGAGAAAGCAAGGTATCGGCACCTACTTTTTGCGCTTCGAAGCGAAAACTTCCTTTCTGATTGATGGTACCGGCAAAAACTTTTTCACCGGCTTTCTTTTCCACGGCAACAGGTTCACCGCTGATCATGCTTTCATCTACATACGAATTACCCGATATAACCACGCCATCTACCGGAATTTTTTCACCTGGCCGAACCATCAGCGTATCGCCAACCTTTACAGCTGAAATCGGAATTTCCTTTTCCTCTCCGTTGACAATGGCCCAAACTGTTTTGGGTTGAAGGCCCATCAACTTTTTAATCGCTGAGCCTGTACTGGACTTGGCTCTTTCTTCCAATAATTTTCCTAATGATATGAAAGCAATCACAACTGCTGCTGCTTCATAATATACATGAGCATGAATGCCGCGGTTGTGCCAGAATTCAGGGAAGAATGTATTGAACACACTAAACAAAAAGGCGATACCGGTAGAAAGCGCTACCAGTGTATCCATGTTGGCCTTGCCAAATTTTGCTTGTTTGAAAGCATGCACAAAAAAGGAGCGACCAAAATAAAAAACCACCGGGGCTGAAAGGAGCATCGACACGTATGTACCAGGCTTCCAATCCATAAAGAACATGCCGATAACGACAAGCGGAACCGACAAAACAGCCGACCAGATGGTACGGCTCTTGATTTCCTGATAATGCTTCCGTTGCGCTTCTTCTTTCACCGCCTGAGGATCTTCCACGTTCACCACCAGGTCGTACCCGATGGAGCGAACGGCATTTTGCAGATCGGTGGTTGTAGCAATCGTGGAATCGTATTCCACCAAAGCTGTTTGATTGGCAAAATTTACGGAAGCATCTTTCACACCTTCGGTGTGCTTCAGCATCGACTCCACACTCACGGCACAGGCCGCGCAGGTCATTTCCAGAACAGGGAAACTTTGCTTCTTCAGGTTTTTCGAATTTGATTTTAACGGTTTACTAACTGTATCTTTCATGACTTGACATTATATGCAAGTATACCCGGTTTCATTCAATCGGGTTTTATACAATTTCAACAGGTATTTATAAAGTTATTGAACCGGATTTCGGTGCCTGATATGGGGTTGCTTATCTTTACCATAAGCAATCATTAATATGATATGGTGCCAGGAATCAGATCGGTTCTTTATCGACTTATTTTTAATAGAAGTCTCCTTTGCCTTCTTCTTGTTTATTTCAGTCAAGAGGCAGTTGGACAATCATGGGTAACGGAAGATAATCAGTACAAGGGATGGACTAATGAGGTTAAACTTACCTTTGCCGATTTCAAGGGAAAGCCCAATAATCAATTACGTAACTTGAATAAAGAAGTGGGCCTTTTGGCCTCGACCCAGGTAGGTATTAAAACCGTGTTGGATGTACCTAAACGTAAAAAAGATCGGGGTGCTATGTTGGAAAAAGTATACGTGGCTCCGTTTTTCTTTAAACAGACTTCAGTAACCTTAACCAGGGATCCCAACGAACTCGATAAGCAGCGATTGTACTTTGATATGGCCGAAGTATATGCGCGCATGATGAGGCGTGAGTTTATTCACCTCGCTGATTCTGCAAAAACCTATGGAACCCTATGGATAATGTATTCCAGTATAAAAGAACATTACTGTTCGGAGTACAAGAAGATGTTTGATGCCTATACATATGATGTCTTCGTTGATAAAAAACCTGAAGCATACCAGCAATGGCGAAAACTTATTGATGAGGCATTAAAAGAAACGGAACTTTACCAAACCACGAAGGCTGATTGCCATCGATTGTTAACAGATAAACCCATCGATCCGGATTACGAACAGTCCGATATGGTAGCTCCTGCTTTTGTTCAGTGCCGTTAGTTGGTAAGCCCACCAGGCCTAAAACCCAACTTGGGCTGTTTTTCGATTTTTATTTCTTTAATCTCAAACTCAGCTACATCCGGGTAGATCAGTGTTTCCATCAATTCTTTCGTACGATCTTCTTTCTTCATAGCAGCGAGACGAAGGTGTTGATTTTTCACGGACTCTGCCACCACTTGCCGAACAGTACGTGCATTACCGAAGTGTCTGTCGCGAAATGAATGAAGGTAAGTGAAGTAATTTTTCAGATGATTAGCGGCTTCTTCATTGGGTGTGATGTCTTCTTTTCGCAACATCGACATGGCAATGATGAACATTTCTTCAGGTGTGTAATCGGGAAATTCAAAATATTTATCAAAGCGTGATCTCAATCCGGGATTTGAATTAATGAACTCCTGCATGTTTTCGGTGTAACCGGCTACAATCACACCAAATTTACCACGCATATCTTCCATACGCTTTAAAATCACCTGTATGGATTCGTTCCCAAAATCATTGGAATACCCTTTGGCCTGTGCAAGTGAATAGGCTTCGTCTATGAAAAGAATTCCACCCATGGCTTCAGTAACTTTCTCAGCAGTTTTGATAGCTGTTTGCCCGATGTATCCGGCTACAAGCCCTTCGCGGTCTACTTCTACAAGATGGCCCTTCTCAAGAATACCCAGCCCTTTGTAAATTTTTGAAAGGATCCGCGCTACTGTAGTTTTACCTGTACCCGGATTTCCGGTGAATACTGTATGAAGCGAGAATTTACTCAACACATCTTTGCCGCTTTCCTGGTAGAACTTAACCAGCTGTACCATTTCATTTACTTCATTTTTAATGGAATGTAAACCGGTAAGCGCATTTAACTCTGCGAGGCTTTCATAGAGAAGGTCGTCTATTTTCTGTTCAGCAACCGAAAGCGATTGGTGTTTGGCGTGCTTCTCAATGTGTTCAATTCCTGTAATTACAGGGGGATCGCCCACTTCTTCCATTTCTCCAACCTGGAACGGAATCGTTGCCATGAGGTGATCGAGATAGACCAGTTCCAGGGTATAAGTATCGTTGCTCCACCGGCCAGCATTATCGCTGCCCCAACCGGCATATATGGTCTCTTCCTTTCCGGCACCGATATAAACGAAATAGTCGTTAGTGCCTTTATGCTGACCGGCATCCGTATAGAAATTAAAAAAGATTTCAGCAAAGTATCCCCGGTTAAGATTGTTCTTGATTTTAAGTTCGCACCAGATGTACCGGGAGTCTTTCTGCGAGAATTTTTTAAGGTATTTCTTTTCAGCAAGAGTTGAAGCTTCGCCATTACCCTCAAACAAACGAATAGACTGTATGGTGAAACACAGACTGGAATCCGATATGGGCTTTCCGAAATCTTCAATATAAAATTTACTTTCGCCTACTTT
>JALOMY010000320.1 GCA_025455225.1 Cyclobacteriaceae bacterium
ACCCTGGGCAGATCAATTGAAACATCGAATTGCCAGTAAAGAAAGGATATTAGGAAGGGAAGCTTTACCCATTACGCTTGCCCAGGAACATGCGCTTCACAACATATTCAATTGCCCGCTGAGCGGAAAACTGGGAGAGATGATGATCGAAACCTCAATTATGCAGCTTGTTCTGATACAGCTTCATGGTCTTTTCGGGAAAGGCGCTGATTTGCCAAAGAACAACTCACGCCAGGAGCATGGCCTAGCTCATGAAGTAAAAGAATACCTTACACAGACTTTCCTTCAAGACCATACGATTGAACAACTGGCCCGTCAATTTGGAGTTAATTCGAACAAGCTGATGTCGTTATTCAAGAGTGCTTTTGGGAAGAGCATTTTCGAATACCTGGGAGAATTGCGGATGGAACATGCATTGCAATTACTGCGCGAAAACAAATTGCGTGTAATTGATGTGGCCCGGACCATGGGCTATAAGAATCCTAATCATTTTACCACGGCTTTCAAGAAGCGTTACGGTTTTTCGCCTACCGGATTACGATAGTCAGTGTTATTCAAACGAGGAGATTGGCGTGCAACCCTGCTAATTGAATTGGGTCTTTGTTCCGGGTTTAAATTGAATAGCCATGCTCAAACACAATCTCCTGATCATTTACCGGAATTTCCTTCGCTCTAAAGGCTATTTTTTGATCAACCTCATCGGACTGGCAACGGGTCTGGCGTGTACATTATTGATTTACCTGTGGGTACGGGATGAATGGCGGATGGACAAATTCCATGAGAAAGATTCAAGATTGTTCCAGGTAATGGAACACCAGCAATATGCCGATGAGATTATGACAACCATATCCACACCGGGCCAGCTTGCTGAAACGCTGAAGGATGAAATTCCAGAAGTTGAATTTGCTGCAACTACAACCTGGATCGAAGATAATACCTTGTCGATTGGTGAGCATAATGTGAAGGC
Organism: Cyclobacteriaceae bacterium; assembly: GCA_025455225.1. Taxonomy (GTDB): domain Bacteria; phylum Bacteroidota; class Bacteroidia; order Cytophagales; family Cyclobacteriaceae; genus UBA2336. The sequence continues at coordinate 968 of JALOMY010000320.1, forward strand.
CAAGGGCTATCATGTTGGTTCCGACTTTTTCAATATTTTTTCGTACGGCCTCACGGAAGGTCAGCCTGACCAGGTGCTTCACGATAAATATGCAATGGTAATATCGCGAGAACTTGCCATTAAGCTATTCAATACAGATGAGAACGTAATCGGTAAAACGGTTGAACTTCAGCATAAAAAGACTTATACCGTCAGTGGCATATTTGAGAAACTGCCTTCAACTTCATCCTATCAGTTTGATTTCGTGATGAACTACAAAGAACGGTATGATGAGGAAGAATGGTTGCGAAGCTGGGGAAGCAACGGCCCATCAACATTCATTGTGTTGCAGGAGGGAAGCGATGCTAATCAGGTAAGTGAAAAAATTAAAGACCTGGTAAAATCCCGGAACGAACAGTCGAATGTTACCCTGTTTTTAAAACCCTATTCCGAACGTTATTTATTTGGAAGGTATGAAAATGGTCAACCCGCAGGCGGGCGCATCGAATATGTGCGATTATTTTCAGTGATCGCTGTATTTATTCTGGTGATTGCCTGCATCAACTTCATGAATCTTTCAACGGCACGCGCATCGCGTAAAGCCAAAGAAGTTGGAATCAAGAAGTCCATCGGTGCGCAGCGACACAGTCTCATTGCTCAATACCTCAGCGAGTCAATGCTTACAGCCCTTGTGTCGCTTGTTTTGGCTCTTGCTGGCGTTTGGTTGTTTTTACCAAAGTTTAATCTCATTACCGAGAAGAATATAGCTTTATCACTGGCTGATCCGGAAATCGCACTTTGGCTTTTGGCGATTACTTTAATCACCGGGCTGGTTGCCGGAAGTTACCCCGCCATCTTTCTGTCGGGTTTCAAGCCGGCTGCTGTGCTGAAGGGAGAAATGAGGGGATCCTGGGCTGAACTCTGGTCAAGAAAAGGACTTGTTGTTTTTCAATTTTTCCTTTCTGTGATACTGATTGTATCTGTATTGGTGATTTTCAAGCAAATTGAGTTTGTACAGAGTAAAAACCTTGGCTATAAAAAGGATAATCTCATTAAAATTCCAGTAGAAGGAAAGATAGAAACATCGCTTGATGCCTTTTTAAACGAGGTTAAAAAAGTGCCGGGTGTAGTCAATGCCTCAAGCATGGGTCACTCCCTTATGGGGAGAAATAATAATACGAGTGGCATTACCTGGGAAGGAAAGAATGCGGATGAGCTGATACTATTTGAAAACGTGAGAGTGAATTACGATATGCTTGAAACGCTGGGTGTTGAAATGGCTGAAGGAAGAATGTTTTCACGCGATTTTGGTGCCGACAGTACAAAAATCATTTTCAATGAGGCCGGTATTCGTGCCATGAATATGGAAGATCCGATCGGGAAGAAAATCAAATTATGGGAGCAATATGATCTGGAGATTATAGGTGTTGTCAAAGACTTTCATTTTCAATCATTGCATGAACAAGTCAACCCGTTATTTTTTGTTCTATACCCCCGTGATACCTGGAATATAATGATCCGTATCGAAGGAGGGAAGGAAAAAGAAACAATCGACCGGTTAACCAGTCTTTATACATCTTTCAATCCGGGCTTTACCTTCGACTATCATTTTCAGGATCAGGATTATGCCCGTCTTTACAGTTCTGAGCAACGGGTAGCAACCTTATCTGGATATTTTGCCGGGTTTGCCATCCTGATATCTTGTCTGGGGCTTTTCGGATTAGCGGCTTTCACAGCGGAGCGCAGGCAGAAGGAAATCGGCATCCGTAAAGCACTGGGTTCATCGTCCACGAATATTGTTCTTATGCTTTCAAGTGACTTCACGAAGATGGTTCTTGTTTCAATCGGACTCGGTTTGCCTGTCAGTTACTGGCTGTTGTCAATCTGGCTTCAACGGTTTGCCTTCCATATTGAGTTGGAAGCTTGGTATTTTATTGCTGCTGGCTTAGTTGCGTTGGTAGTGGCCTGGTTAACGGTTGCATCACAAGCAATCAAAGCAGCAAACATTAACCCGGTTTCTTGTTTGAGAAGTGAATAAAAACAAACGCTGCCCTTAACTTAATTAAGTTGCTGAGATTCAAGGCCACAAAATAAATGAGCATAATGAAATACGAATGGGTTATCGTAATTTCATTGCCACCGGATCCCACTGAACGATTTTCTTAGTAAAATAACTTTCATTACACGCAAGGGCAGGGGCTGCAGCCCGGAAGCCGAACTCTGCATCTTCCACTACTTTTTTGCCAGTGCGTATCGCATCAAAGAAGTTGCAATATCTTCCTTGGTTTTTCTTTTACGTTGTTCAGGAGTCCATTTAGCCTCGTAGTCCTTCTTCATTTCGTCCTGCATGCTTTTCGAAAAAGTAAACAACGAGTCATATCCGCCAAAGCCAGGGGCTTCGGGCATAAGGCTGTGCTTCACTGTAATACCATTGCCTTGCACTTCAATAACACCTTCTGAACCGATCAGACGTATTACTTCCTGCCCTCCGGTTCCACTAATGAAATTCACCTGAAGTGTGAGTTGAAAAGCCGGATGTTCCGGACAATCCGGGTATTGCATCACACCCGACATCACATCGGGCATATTACGTCCGTCTTTCCAATAGCTGAATTGGCCGGTGCTGTAGATGCTTTCCGGGCCTTTGGAATTGGTGATGAAGTGAGCTCCACTTAAAAGGTGAATGAATAAATCACCCGCAACCCCGGTACCTACTTCTTTAAAAGCCCGCCACCAGAAGAATCGCTTGGCATCGAATGCCATTTTTTCCGTCACTTCAATGAATTTATCCCAATTCGTAGTAAGGGCATCGGCATCTTTGGGAATGGTGTACTACCAGGCTCCAATGGAACTCTGGCGGTCATACACGGCATTGACCATGTTGAGTTTACCAATTTCACCTGCAGCCAATAACTCTTTAGCTTTGGTATAGCCGATGCTGCTGACGCGCTGGCTACCAACCTGCACCACCTTTCCGGATTTTTTAGCTGCTTCCATGATCGGGTATCCTTCATTGATTTTATAAATCATCGGCTTTTCAATGTAAACGTGCTTCCCTTTAGCCAGGGCATCCAGCGTCATACGGGCATGCCATACATCCGTGGTGCAGATTAGCACAGCATCAATGTCTTTTTTGTCGAGCAGTTCTTTATAGTTACGGGTTGTATAAAGGTCGTTACCGAATTTTTCTTTCGCATTTTCAATGCGACCGGTATACAAATCGCAAATGCCGGCAAGTTCAACACCCGGTACCCGGAGGGCCGTATCCAGGTCAAAATGTCCCTGAACGCCATAACCAATAACCCCAATACGGATTTTATCATTGGCAGTAATGTTTCGATCATAAGTAAGTATTCTTTCTTCCGCTTTGGCTTGGGCTTCAAATGAAGCGAGGGGAGCTGCCATAGTAGCTAAACCGGTAGCACCGATCTGTTGCAAAAATCTTCTTCTGGAATTTTTCATGACTAACTATTTGTTTAAAGCTTCACAATTTCAGGATAATTCCAAAGGATAATTTTCAGTAGGTGCCGAATTGTTATTTGAGTGACCTAAATTTTGATATGGAAAGCAAGAGCGGAGTGATGAGTGTTCATATCAAAGTTTGGAAAGGCTGGTGCCCAAAGGCTTTTATTTTTCAACCGAAATAATCAGTTGAAAACTTTTGGATGCTATGCAACTGACGCCATACTGATCCGTACGTATGCTTACTGCAATTCAGCATCTAGTTTGCGGTTGACATACCGTTGTTCGGTTTCTCCAAGGGAAGATGATCGCTGTCTTGTTTCTGAAGAAAGTACCGCAACGGATTCAACTTCCTGACAAATGAATTTATGCTCCGAGCTATGTAATAACGAATCATAGGGACCGCTCCTTGACATAAGTTTAACAAGAATGGGAGCTGATTCCAGGATGATGAACAAAAGAATAATGAAGGCATTGGCCCACCACATGGCTGTGCTTTGCTGAGTAAGCCTGTTTAGTGCCTCCAGCCGGGCAGCCGGTCCGTCAATCTTACTTCGGGCTAATGCATTGAGTTCAAGATTCATTTCATTTTCGTATTGGGCTAACTGGCTTTCCAGTAGATTGATTCGCTGCGAATTAATTAGAATTAAGTTCTGCAATTCGGTTTCCGCTTTTTCCGCATCTGCTTTTTTTAATTTATAAATTGGTCCGAGGTTTTTCTTTTTACTTCCTCCAGTTCCATCGGCTTCTTCCTGTGCAATTTTTACCAGGTCATCCCGTTGTTTGGATTTGAGTTGTATCTCTGCTTTTAACCGGTCAATGTCCTGACGAATTTGCTGACGCGTTGGCTCGAACCGAAGTTTGGTTTCATCTTCCTGGCGGGTATAGGTTTGCTGTTCCATAACAACCAGTTCCGGTTCAATTTCTTTCTCGAATATTTTGAGCTCAAGTGGTTTTGCAATGACAATGGAAATCACAATAGCCAGGATGATCCGGGGTGTGGCCGTCAGGAATTCCCTTCCAAATTTTGATTCTTTACGCATGCTGGAAACAATATACCGGTCGAGATTAAAAATCATTAATCCCCATAACATCCCCAGGATGGAGGCAACCAGGTAATTATTAAAAACAGTGATTAAAGCATAGGCAGCTGCCAATGCAGCAAATAATCCGGTAAAGAATATGGTAGCTCCAATGCCAACGTATTTACTCCGATCGGTTGGACATTGATCTAATAGTTCCGGATCAGCACCGGAACAAAAAAGGAAGAAGGATGTGATTTTTTGCATGAAGAACTAACGACAGGAGGTTTAGCGAATTATATCCGGAACCCAAAAAATATGCCACAGGGCTCAATACAGGCTCTTGTAGCCGTTAGGCATATTCTATCTGTAGTTGTGTTCAGAATTGAACGATAGTCTGTACGGTTAAGCGGGCAAGGCAAATTTCAGAATTGCCAAATCAATCCGGCATTCAGGTACCATGCAAACTGATTTGTGTTGACTACTGAACCAGTGCCTACAGATGTTTCGATATCAACATTGGCAAACTGAAAAGACGATTTAGCCTGGATGAAGGGCGAAAGTTTGGATGAGGATTGGTATCGTATACCTGCTCCGGCCATTAAACCAAATGCCGGCTCGGGTTGGTAAAAGTTATCAAATTCATTTGTTATAACAGTTGAAGGTGGGATTTTAATATCCTGTTTCCGGTATGATTTTTCGTTTCCTGGAAATATTAAGGTTGGACCAAGCATGACGTAAGGAACAATTCCGTCTTCACGAAATTCGTATTGAGGAAGGATAGAAATCTGAAACGATGAATACGAATACTCAACTTCATTATCTTCAGAATCTGATGTAGTAGACTTGGTAAAAGAGTTATTGTATGACTGAGCTTCAAGCGTAATATTAACTCGATTTGAAAAATAGTATTGAAATAAAGCCCCCCAAAGAAAGGTGGTTCCCGATTTATAAGTGTTATCAGTCAAAAACATCACAGCTTCACCACTTCCTGTGTATTTATCAGTTCGGGATGTGATTCCAGCTAAA
>JALOMY010000321.1 GCA_025455225.1 Cyclobacteriaceae bacterium
TTAATGATCAATTATATGGGTCAGGCTGCCTGGGTTATGAACCTGGGTAAAAATCAAGTTTTGAATGGACGTAATCCATTCTTTGAAGTAATGCCCGACTGGTTTCTGCTGCCCGGAATCATTATTGCCACCGCAGCAACCATTATTGCTTCACAGGCTATGATCAGTGGAAGTTACACACTGATAAGCGAGGCTATGAACTTAAATTTCTGGCCCCGAATCGCTGTCCGTCAGCCTACCGATCTCAAAGGGCAGATCTATATACCCAGCGTCAATAACATCTTATGGATTGGATGCATCCTGATGATTCTCTATTTCCAATCTTCCACTCATATGGAAGCAGCCTATGGCTTTTCAATAACCATAACCATGCTAATGACAACCTTTTTACTGAGTCATTACCTGCTGTATAAACTGAAGTGGAATAAATACCTTGTATTTCTTCTTTTTGTAATCTTTCTTCTTATTGAATCGTCATTCTTCATTGCGAATGTTGCTAAAATCAAAGAACGGTGGATGTTCCTGTTTTTTGAGTTATTCATTTTTGCCACCATGTATGTCTGGTATTATGCCCGAAAAATCAATAACCGGTTTACCCGATTTGTTGATTTGGGCAAATACGTTGACCCGATCAAAGAGCTGAGTCATGATGAAAGTATACCCAAATTCTCAACTCATCTCATTTATCTTACAAAAGCCAATGCCCGGCATGAAGTTGAAGACAAAATAATCAAGTCGATCTTTTCCAAAACTCCGAAACGGGCTGATGTTTACTGGTTTGTTCACATAAACCGAACCGAAGAACCCTTTACGTTAACCTACAACGTACATGAACTTGTAGACGACACCATTATTAAAGTTAACATCAATGTTGGTTTCAGGATACAACCAAAAACAGAATTGTATTTTAAGCACATCATCCACGATCTGGTAGCGAATCAGGAACTAAATCTTCATTTGCGGGGGGTTGGAACCAATAAATATTCAAGTGAACCCGATTTTAAGTTTGTTGTTATTAAAAAATTCCTTTCGGTTGAAAATGAATTCTCAGTACGGGAGGGAATTCTGCTCAACAGTTACTTCTTCCTGGACCGTTTAGGCCAAAGTGATGAGAAAGCATTTGGATTGGATAAAAGCGATGTAGTGTTAGAACAAGTACCTCTTATACTTCAACCAATAACCAGGTTTCAATTAAAAAGAGAGCACGAAAACCACACCAGCCATGTTGTATGAAAAAGGACATTTCAAAACTAGCGTATGATAAATTTATGACCCTGCGTCTACCGGAAATCCGGGTGACGCTAAAAAATGGAAAAACAATTACGGGTACTTTAATTGGTTTTTATAAAGGTAATGGCCATAAAAATGAACCTTTCATTACGAAATGGCATATACTCAAATCGAAAGATAGCACTACCTTAGGATCGGATGTTTTTGGAAACCGGATTGGCGGACTAATAAACCACGAAGAGATTGCCAGGATTTATTTCAGGGAAGACAAAAGCACAATTCACTTTACCTAGCATGAGAAGGCCTGTTTTATTACTTGCCTTGCTATTCTGCATAGCTTTTAGCATACAGGCGCAAACGGATTCTGTAAAATCACAAAAAATTGAATTCCGCCTGAGCGGTTATATTGATCTTTTCTATTCCTATGATTTCAACCGGCCTGAAACCCGATACCGTCAGGCATTTTTTTACAATTACAACCGGCATAATGAAATCAACCTGAACATGGGGTACATCAAGGCTTCGGTCATTCACCCGAAATACCGGGCTAACCTTGCCTTACAGGCAGGCACTTATCCGAATGATAACTACGCATCCGAACCCGATCTTCTGAAATCATTATTTGAAGCGAATGCAGGCATTGCCCTAAACCAGAAAAATTCATTCTGGCTGGATGCCGGAATATTTGCTTCCCATATCGGATTTGAAAGCGTAATCTCTTTCGAAAACAGAACTGTGACGCGATCCATTCTGGCCGATAATTCACCCTACTATTTAACGGGCCTGAAACTAAGCTACACACCCAACAAACAATGGTTACTGATGGTATTACTCTGCAACGGATGGCAGACCATAGAAAAACCAGAGGGTAATACCAAGATTTCGTTCGGCTCACAAGTACAATATCGAACTCCATCGGATGTGCTTATCAACTGGAGTACGTTTTTCGGTTCAAACGATCCCGATTCAACCAGGCGTAACCGCATCTATAATAATATTTACACACAGATTCCGCTATCCGGAAAGATTGATCTTACCCTTGGATACGATCTTGGCATACAACAGGAAATTAAAAATAGTAATAGTTACGACACCTGGTACGGTGCAGTACTGATTGCATCCTGGGCCATTAATGATCAATGGACAACCGCCATTCGGGGAGAATATTATCACGATCCGCAGGAAGTGATTATTCAAACCAGCACATCCCAGGAATTTAAGACCTCAGGTTTCTCCCTGAACCTGGATTACAACCCTTACCCACCGGTTCTATGCCGCCTGGAAGGCAGATGGCTGAACAGTCGGGATGCTATCTTTACCAAAGGCGATTCTTTGAACCAAAGTAACTTCTTCATTACAACTTCTCTATCGATTCGATTGAATTAAAAACGCACTCAAAATTATTATCATTATAAACTAAATTCATAACGACCAACTGCGTAATCCTGTTTTACTGAATTAAATTTGCACCGCAATCTTTTCATGTATGGAAGACAATCAACTTAAATTGGTAGAAACCGCTATTGTACTGGTCATTCTGGTAGTAACCCTGCTGCTCGTAAAATATACCTTTCGAAAACTTGGAAGCAGGTATCAATTTCAGCAAGATCGAATCCAGTTTACTATTAAGCTCTTTAACATCAGTCTTTATCTATCAGCCTTTGTAAGCACCTTATTTATCTGGGGCGTTGACCAAAATGAATTGGTTCTGTTCCTATCTTCCTTTCTGGCCATTTTGGGTATTGCTTTATTCGCCCAATGGTCCATGCTCTCGAATGTAACCGCCAGCATCATGTTGTTTATAAGTCATCCCGCCAAGGTGGGCGATACCATCATCATTCTGGATAAAGACTTTCCGCTATCGGGAAAGATCAAAGATATTGGTGCCTTCTTTATCAGCATACGAACCGAACACGATGAATTGGTTACTATACCCAACTCCATTATCTTTCAAAAGATGACCAAAATAGTAACCCAGAAAATGCAGTGATCATTCGATAAATTGAATACGTGAAAATTGGCTGACTAGCCGGGTGATGTGCCCCGTTCAAGCAATCCCATCTTGTACTGGAACAACTCAGCCACCAGTCGCGCCCGGTTCTTGGCTTCGTTCGCATTGTATCCGGAAAAATTATCATCCACTGTTT
>JALOMY010000071.1 GCA_025455225.1 Cyclobacteriaceae bacterium
TAAAAGTAGGGAATTCACTAAAATAAAAAGGGCTGTTCAATGAACAGCCCTTTATTTATTGCAAACTAAATCAACTATTAGCTACCGGCACGGTTTTGCTGAAGATTGCCGTTGCTCAATTCCAGCTGACGCTGAGGAATCGGGTAGTTAACATCTTCTGAGCCAATTGAAGCACCCGTGAACTGAAGCGGGCGAAGTGCACGCTCATACGTAAGTATCCGGTTTAACTCCGCAATCATATCATATCCGGCAACATCTCTATGCCAGCGCTGCATATCAAAATAGCGATGACCTTCCATACCCAATTCAAAGCACCATATAATGCGATCGAATAATTAGCTGCATTGGTTGTGTTATCAGCTTCCTTCACCCAGCTTTCCGGGCGACTTGCAATACGGTTACGCACTGCATTGATATTGATCAATGCACCGGCCAGATCGTTTGTCTGAATCTGGGTTTCAGCCAGTAACAATAATACATCCGCATAGCGAATTAAGCGATAACCATTGGCAGTCCAACCTGATGTCCAGTTTCCTACTTCGGTTAACTGACCTTCCTGGGATTTACGATATACCTGCTTTTTCGGGCTGTACGGACCGGCATAACCCTGGTCACGAACCCAGTCTGCACCGGTATGAGGACCCCAATCGAGGTAAGGAATACCTCTTCTACCAACCGTCCAATCCAAACGAGGATCCAGCGGACCAGCATCTTCCACAAATGGAGCACCGATTCCCAATCCCTGATCGTTGACTACCTGGTTAGCACCGGTGTTGTACGAATTATCCAATAAAGGAAGACCACTGGCAGTTCTGAAGGCGTTTACAAATTCCTGGTTAGGCTGAAAGAAACCGCAGCAACCACCAGGTGATCCACCACCTTTATAAGGGAAGTTCAACACTTCACCCCAACCGCCATTCCATCCGCCTGAACCGTCATTTACGGAATACTGAACGGTATAAATGGCTTCTGTTCCATTACGCTTGGTAATATCGAAAACATCACCATAAAAAGGCTCCAGACCTATGCTTCCACCATCAGGGCGCTTACCCGCACCGGTAGTAGCACCGTTAGCACCCACTACTGCTTGCAATAAGGTTTTTGCATTGGCATAATCACCCTTCATCTGCATCAACGCTTTGGCAGTCAGTACCTGGCAAACCGTTTTGTTAAAGCGACCTACCTGGCCCATGTTCTCAGGAAGATTATCAACTCCTGCCTGGAGGTCGGCAAGAATTAGATCCCGAACATCAGTATCGTTCTTAACGGTTGCCGGATCAGTATTTTTATCCATATAAGGAATGCCCGTTCCATCATCCTTAGCCCACATTCTGTATGCTTCAAAGTGGAAAATACCACGAAGGGCACGTGCCTGGGCGGAAAAATTATCAGCCTGGGCTTGGTCAATGGAACCTGCAGCCAAAGCCTTATCTATTACGCGCAATGCTCCGTTTGCCCGGGAAATACCTTCATACAATGCTCTCCACTTAATATTAAGGTAGGGGTTAGTTGAAGCTTCCGTAAACGTCATAATAGGATTGATGTCCGGCTGATCACCGGCATCCGTACCCTTATTGGCTTCCATACCCCTGATGCTGGCATATACCCAGTTTGAAGAGGCAGCTTCCCATCCAAATCCCTGGTCGGAAGTACCGTCCAGCATAGAATAGGCTCCAATCAACAATCCATCAATACCACTGGCTGTTGCCAACACCGATTCATCCAGAGAACCATTTGGCGTAACCTCCAAAAACTCTTCCTTACAGGAATTGGATACACCTAACAAGGCGACTATCCCGATTACTGCAACATATTTTGACATTCTCATAGTTGTCATAGTTTCTATTTTATTCAATTAAAATCCAATGTTAATACCGAATAAGTATTGTTTCACAAACGGATAGTTACCCAAATCTACACCACGGGCTTGATCGTTTCCGTTATTTGGGTTTGCACCAATTTCAGGATCCAGACCGCTGTAACCTGTTATGGTAAACAGGTTCACGCCTTGTACGTAAATGCGTGCCGAAGTCAAGCCGATCTTGCTAATCATTTCTTTCGGGAAGTTATAACCCAATTGAATGTTCTTCAGGCGCAGGAATGAACCATCCTCGACATAATAACTCGTAGATTGAGTATTTGTTGAGAAATTCGAAGTGTTGGATGCTTTCGGAACAGTTGCATCCGGATTTTCAGGAGTCCAACTGTTGTTCAGCAACTCCCTGCTTTTTTGTCCCTGGAAGGAAGGCCAGAAATCAGTCCACCACTTGTTGTAGTTGAAGATATCGTTGCCTTGTGATCCATAGAAGAAAGCAGTCAGATCCCAGTTCTTATATCCAAACGTCAGGTTCAAACCATAAGTGAAATCCGGGTTCGGGTTACCAATGTAGGTTCTGTCGTCCTGATTTATGATATCATCACCATTGATATCGGCAAACCGGAAGAAACCGGGAGCGGCTCCATCCTGGAAAAAAGCGTCCGGATCTCCAGTCGCTGTAATGGCCGCTGCATCGGCATCATCAATTTCTTGCTGTGTTTGCCACAAACCAACAACCTGGTAGCCAAAGAATTCACCCAGTTGACGTCCTACTTCATTCCGGTTGAACGGACCGATTCGGGATCCACCTGAATCAAAGAAGGGCACACCGGTTCCCAGTTCGGTAATCTCATTCTTGTAAGTTGTAAACGTCAGGTTACCTTCAAACCGAAAATCGTTGGTAAAATTCTGACGGTAAATCACTTGCAAATCTACGCCAGTATTTTTCATACTGGCAATATTATAAGCCGGAACATTTGCTGCTCCTGCTGTGCCCGGTAATTCAGGAATCCTTAGAAGATCTTGTACTTCTTTTATATAATAATCAAAAACGATCTCCAGTTTATTATCCAGTAATCCGGCATCAAAACCTATGTTGGTGGTGATGTTTTCTTCCCACTTGGCATCGGGGTTACCGATTTGTGTCGCTCTGAATCCCTGCACAGAACCATTGCCGGATCCAGTGATATCGTAGAATGAGCTTCCTAGACTACCACCGTAAAGGAAAAAAGGGTTGGCAGCGCGTGCAGCAAACTGGTTACCCATTACACCCCATCCTCCACGGATTTTCAAATCAGTAATGAATTCGCTTCCAGCCAGGAAGGACTCTTCACTAATTCTCCAACCAGCAGTAAAGGAAGGGAATACCCCGTAGCGGTTATTTTCTCCAAATACGGAGGAACCGTCACGTCTGATCGTAGCACTTAACAAATACTTATCGGCATAGCTATAATCAGCCCGCAAAAACATGGATGCTAAAGTAACCGGTGTATTGAAGTACGATCCGGTTGTGATGATAGAAGCACCGTTGGTAAGAGTTCTGAATGCAACATCATTGGAGAAATAGCCAGCACGCTGACCATTCATACCTCTTCCGATTCCATATTTAACAGCTTCATAACCACCTACAGCCAGAATTTTGTGGCTGCCGAAGGTTTTATTATAAGTCAACGTATTGGTCCAGTTCCAGTCGGCATTGTAATAGGCTCCTTCATTTAATGAAGCAGTCGCAATATTTTCGGAGCGTTCATAGGTTGCAAACTGGTAATCGGAGTAGTATCCGTTCTGGAAAGAGCCACCGAATGTAGTTCTGAAGTTAAGCCCCTCAATAATCTTCACGTCTGCGAAGGTACTTCCCAGGATACGAACATCGAAGTTGATGTCATCCTTGTTACGGGTCTGATCGGCAAATACGTTGGAGCTTTGTCCCAAACGAGGTGCCATACCGGTTCCACCCCAATCGCCCGGTTGCCAGGTTCTTGCGATACCCTGGAATGGAGTTCCGTTAAAGATTACCGGAATAATAGGCTGGGTACGGTAAACCCCCATCTGGAAGGGGCTTCCTTCTTCGAGGTTAGCAACACCCAGGGATTGACGATAAGTGACGGTTAAGTTCTCTCCTATGGTTACCCGATCTTTAATTTTAAATTCAGAGTTGATACGGGCTGCCAAACGCTTGGTGTAGTTCTCAACTACAATACCCTTTTGATCAAAATAGTTTAATCCTACATAAAACCTTGAATTTGGATTACCTCCGCTTAATGAAAGATCGTGGTTTTGAATGGGAGCGCTTTCTGTGATGGCATCATACCAGTTAGTATTAGCCGCCCAGTCAGGTAATGTAGGAGAAGCTGCAGTTGAGGGCCCGTAGATTGGATGAGTTTCGACCGTTCCATCATTATCATACACCAGCCACTGAAGATCAGCATACTCCTGGGTATTTAACAGATTGGTGGGACCATCACCCGGATCCTGTGAACCGTAATACATATTATAATTAACCTGGATACCGCTGGAAGTACCGCGTTTAGTAGATATTATAATGACACCATTCGAAGCCCGTGAACCGTAAATCGAAGCAGCACCCGCATCCTTCAATACGGAGAGGCTTTCAATATCATTCGGGTTCAATGTAGAAATGTCCTGGGTAGGAACACCGTCTACAATGTACAACGGGACGTTATTGTCGAATGAAGAAAAACCACGAATCCGAACAGAGGCCGTTGAACCCGGCTGACCATTTCCAACTACAGTAACACCGGCAATTCGGCCCTGGAGCTGGTTGGCTACGTTACCTGCCGGAATGGCCACGAGGTCAACCGGCTTAACAGTTCCAACGGAACCTGTGAGGTCCTTTTTCTCCTGGGTTGCATAACCCGTTACAACTAATTCCGACAGGGTGCGCACATCCATCGTCATCTGGACGTTTACCGCTGTACGGCTTCCCACTACAACTTCAGAAGTGGCATAGCCCACAAATGAAAACACCAACGTAGCATTGTCGTTGGGCACACTAATGGTGAAATTACCAGACATGTCTGAAGTGGTACCCGAAGTGGTACCCTTGATCACAATGTTCACTCCAGGCAATGGAGAACCGGTTTCGTCTGTGACGGTACCCGATACATTCCTTCCCTGTGCGAAAACCGCGGAGCTGCTTAGAAAAGCAAAGATTGAAGCAAGAAACAAGCTTCGGTAAAATTTACTCATAGGTTCAGGTTTTTGTTAAGGTTAAATAATAACATACCAAGAATTATATTCTTGAAGGTTCAAGATAATCAATATCTTCTTTCACTTGATGCAAAAATGACAAAGAAAATTTCCGCAAACGTTAACGCAAACGTTTACGGTTTCGATTACACGAACGTTTGAAATGCATAAAAGTGCCCTAACAAGCGTTAAATGGTGTTTTTCAGGACTACCGCTACCGTTTGCGAAACTGAATCAAACAAGCTTCTATGAATCAGATTTTTTAATAATAAATGAGTCTTTATTTCGATTAACGGATTGGGCATTTAATGATTCGTGCAATTTGCATGCTCCTTGTGTTTCTAAACCCGCTTATCCAGATCATCCTGAATTGCCCCGGTATTGAACTTATTCAATGTTTCACTGTAAAGTATAACATCCTGTCATCACAAATAAAAAAACCCGCTCAAAGCGGGTTTTGTGTGGGCCCAGCAGGGCACGATCCTGCGACCCCCTGATTATGAGTCAGGTGCTCTAACCAGCTGAGCTATGGGCCCTTACATAATATTTTCTAACAACAATGAACATTCTTTTCTAACCTTCGACCCCCTGTGCCGATAGCTATCGGCAGAGTCAGGTGCTCCCTGCCTGCCGGCAGGCAGGTAACCAGCTGAGCTAAGGGCCCTGAAAAGAACTGCAATGTTACCGAAATGATCGGGATTTGACAATGATTCCTGCTTTTTACCCTTTCACAAATGCTTGATGCGATCTTCATACAAAGTATACAGCTCTTCGTTGCTGAAGCCATCAATATTCTGGCTGAAATAAACCGGAAGCTTAACCCCAGCCGATGCGGCTTGCTTCATCCCCTCCGTTGCAATCAGGTTTACCAGAACCATTCCGGATATGGATGAAACAGGTCCCGTAAGATTTCCATCGATTCGCATCAGACCATCACCGGAAGGAACACGGTTATCCAATATGAGGTCGGCCAGATCAATCAGTTTCTTTCCGCTGGCATGCCTTGATGGATAATTCGCTGTCTGCTCTTTCGAGGTAATGGCAACTATTTTATTACCATGCTCTTTAGCCAGCATGGCCATTTCCAGAGGCATCGCGTTCCGTCCTGAATTCGATATTATAATAAAGAGATCATCCGGATGAATCTGATGCTGATCCCAGATGATTTTAGCAATGCCCGGTATGCGTTCAATCTCAGCGCTTCGTCTGGCTCCCTCATTAGTCATTACTGTACTGTCCAGCATCGCATTCACATTGGCGAGACCACCTGCACGTACAAAAAGTTCAAGGCCAATCATGTGTGAATGACCCGTTCCAAAAGTATGAACCAGGCGATCCTTTATCAGTGTCTGGCCAAACCAGAAGGATGCATTTTGAATCGCTTCCTCCTGCCCGATGATCAGCCGTTCAAGATGACTCAGTATTTTTTCGTGATATTCAAACATGAATTAAGAGAAGCCCTTGGTTATTCGTTTATAGAAACTAAACCTTGATGAATATTTTCTTACGGTACAGTATATATACCGGAATGAACACAATCAACATGTAAAGTACGGCATACGTGAAGGATGCAAACTTCAACGATACTCCTAACTCATGTAATCCATTTACCCAAGCATCGTTTAGAGATTGCCCACCAATGGGCAATCCATAAAATACAAGGGTAAGCATTCCTGCCAGCACATAGGCCGTGATCGCATTGGCTCCATAAATTCTTCCCAGTGAGGTCCATTTATGATAACCCAGCAGATCTACAATCAGAATCATAGCGCCAAGACCGAGGCTGGCTAGACCCGATGTATATAATGTATACGAGCTGGTCCATAAGTTCTTATTGATTGGAAAGAACCAGTTCCAGATCCCTCCCACCGTAATCATAATCACACCCCAAAAGAATACCCAGGTGAGTTTTCGATAAGGATCATTAACATCCAGAATGATCCTACCAATTAACATACCGCAGATACCGGATACAATGGATGGAAACGTACTGAGTATCCCTTCCGGATCCCACGTCTTCTGCCACATCACCCCCGGTAATAAAATCGTATCCAGGTAATTCGCCCAGTTTTTCTCAGGTACCGACAAATCAGGAGTGCCAATACCGGGAACCGGAATGAACACCATCACAATCCAGTAAGCGATCAGAATGCCTACTCCAATTCTTAACTGCGCCTTCCAATCCGTGTAAAGGAATAACATCCCGCAAACAAAAAATACAACCGATATACGCTGAAGAACGCCTGTCCATCGTATCGCTGTGAAATCGAAGTCGGGCCATAACCACAAAAACAATCCTAGCAAATAAATCTTAACACTGCGCCATAAAATTTTCTTCAGCAATTCCTGTTTGGATTCATTGGCTTTAACCCGTTTGTCGTAGGCAAGTGCAATGGATACACCTACAATGAACAAGAAAAAAGGAAAGACATAATCGGTGGGTGTAATCCCGTTCCATTCGGCATGTAATAAGGGAGCATAGACATGACTCCACGAACCCGGATCATTAACGATCACCATACCGGCAATGGTAAAACCTCGTAATGCATCCAGTGAAATCAGGCGGTTGGATAATTCTGTTTTCATGAAATTCTAATTTGCGCGGAAGTTAGTAGAAAATCCGGAACGTCCGCTTCGGTTAAAACACGCTGCTTTAATAACCGATGCGTTGATCTTCACAGGATCTTTGTAGAGTGTACTTTTTGAATCCGGTTCACTACCATCAGTAGTGTACCGGATTTCAAATCCGGGAAATTGTGCATTCATTTCCACGCTACCATCCGAAGTGAGGCGAATACCCGGGGCGGGAATCCGGTAGTGGTAGCCACCGTTGAATTTATCAAGGGCGGGTAATTCACGAAACCCAATGGTATTCGCAAATACATTCCAATCTTTCAAAAAGTTTTCTCTACTCAACGAATCCCTTAAACCATTTCCCCATTCGGGTTGCCCCTGCCACGCCCGCTGGGCAAAGCCCAGCAGTTTGGGTACCGTATAATATTCAAGCTGATCGCTCCCTTTGTTTAAGGTTTCACTCCAGATTTGTGCTTGCAGGCCTGCAATGTTTTTTCTGCCTTCATCGGTTAGCTGTTGCATACCGGCAAAATCAATATTGGGGTTAAAGGCTTTACCCATTGCATCGTGCGTGGTAGAATGAAACAGATTATATGGAACAAAGGAGAAGGCATCTTTTGTATCCACGAATCCTGCCCAGTATAAACCCGGCTCGCGGGGATCTTTGTTGTAGGCTAAGTCGAAATATAAATTGGTCACATTACACAAAATCACCGGGTAACCCGCATTGGCCAGTTTATAACCCAGGTCCTGGTTTCCCCACAAGTTATTCCAGATGTACGGATAAACGTTACGCCCGACAAACTGCGGATTGGGATACCATACATCCTGATCATCGTAGGCCATCACGGCTTCCTCCCAGGCTCCAACCGGAATACCCTTGCTTTGAATGGTATTGGTTATCCGATCAAACATGTAAGCCTGCAGGTTACGACTGTTTTTTATTTCCGGATGTTGTTTCAAAAATTCCCTGCAAACAGGTGACTCACTCCAGGCTTTACCGGGCACTTCATCACCGCCTGCATGCATCATCGTTAACGGCACGCTCGCCTCCTTATACATATCAACGATATCATTCAATGCCACGTCAAAGAAATTATACACTGCATCATTGCACACACAGATCACATTATCCTTATATCCCTGGGCCGAGTTGTAAACCGACTTGTCATCCGGGTCGATCAAACGATACTTCATTGCTTCTTCTCTCTTCCCTTCTTTCATCAGTCGATGGTACCGCAATTCCATGGCGCGAATGGCAGCCCGAGCATGGCCCGGAACATTAATCTCCGGTATAACATCGATATGACGATCGTAGGCATACCGGATAATCTCTTTAAAATCATTTCGGCTGTAAAAGCCGTTGCCTTGAGAGGTTGCATCATTTTCAGAAGGACCTGAACCATAAGCCGGCTGCAGGTATAAGCTGTCGCGGTAACGATGCCCGCGCCTTCCACCTACTTCGGTAAGTTCAGGAAACTCCTTAATGGCCAACCTCCAGCCCTCGTCTTCAGTAACGTACAATAAGAATTTATTGATTTTGTAGCGGGCAAGGAGATCCAGTATTCTGAACACGGTTTCCTTGGATTGAAAATTTCGTCCTACGTCCAGGTGCAAACCCCGGTAAGCAAAAGCAGGTTCATCCTCTATTTGGCATACGTGGATAAAGTACCCGGTTTCAGATTGCCGGATGAGACTTAACAAGGATTGAACTCCGTAGAAAACTCCTGCCGGTGAACCGCCTGTTATTTTTACACCTTGTTTTATATCAACCGTTAGCCGGTAACCTTCTTTGTTCACGATTTCATCCGAAATGAATAACTGAATGTTGCCTTTGGTATTTGTTGTCGGATCCATACCGAATTGAGCGTTGAGTTCGTGCTGAAGGTAATTTACTTCCCGCTCTAAGATTGAATCGGCAGAGATGATAGGTTTGGAAGAGAAGACATACCGCTCCTTTTTTGCAACATACATTTTAGGTGCCGGCAACACCGGATACCATTCTGATTCGGAAAGGATGCTCAGGGTTGAATTTTCATTAAATAAATGCTCCGCAGTTGGAACAGGTTCTTCATCCCCGGGTGATCGGTGCATCTGCTCAGCTGTTTCGAAGGGAAGAATTTTATAATACCGTATGGGTTCCGTTTGTTCCTCTCCATTCAGGGTATACGCCAGGTAAACACCCTGCGGAGCATCTGATTCTTTGATCATCCAGCCATCCATGGTATAGGAAATCTTCAGTGAATCTCCGACTTCCAAAACGAATCCGGTTTGTGGTTTGAGTTCGTAGAAATCACCATTTACGCGAACCAGTGATACCGGCTTTTCTGATTCAACTTCAATTATCGTGTATGGCGGTTGATTCCAGTAAATAGTCCAGTCTTGATCCGACAGCGGTTGAGTGCCCCTGTTCACCAACCACAGTGAAGCAGTAAGCATACTATACTCTTTAACTTCAAAGTTTCGTTCCAGCTTCCAGATGATTTCCAGTTCAGGTTTAACCGGTTCCGGCTGACTGCAACGGAATAATAATAGTACAATAACAATAACCGGACTTACGGTTAGTAACCAGGACTTGACATTGGGCCTCATAGACAGGTAATATAACCTGAAATTTAGAGGAATTAATGTATTCTCAGTTCGCGCGGTTTCGAATTACTTTACCCCTAATTATCAAAGGCATTTCGCATGAAAGAGATTGAACTAGTTAAACGGTAGCTGATGAATGTTAAAATTATTGTAAAAATGGATTTGATTCTTGAACAGACTTCTTGTGAACTGTAGCTAAGAGATTAATTTAGCGCACAGCAGCGCTTGGAATATGTCAT
>JALOMY010000322.1 GCA_025455225.1 Cyclobacteriaceae bacterium
TAGTAATAATCTTCATAGGAATCCCAATAACTGAATTCCGCTTCGGGAGAACTCCAGTCTTCATCCGGTTCTGGAAATTCATCAGAGCGTTGGCTGGCTGCTTCGTTACAAGCGAGGGTGGTGTAGGATTGCTTGAAGCTTAACCGAACCTGGTAGATTGCTCCCAGTTCGGCATCAATAAAGCTGGCAAGATCGAGGGTGAATCTATTCCACTTGCCCAGGTCGGTTACACCTGAATTCTCCAGTGAAATTCTCTTCTTGTAGACTGGTTTTCCTACCCGTCTCAATTCTGAGTTTCCATCATAATCGTTTACCTGCAAAAACTGAATAACATTTTTTTCATACACTTTTACGATTTGTACATCCACTGATTTAAGATTTACCGCTTCGAACGGAAGAATCAATCCTTCTGAGCCGGGAAGGATATTTCCCTTCCCGACAAACCGGGTGGCAGGCTTCAGTTCTTCAAATACGATATCGAACGTGGCACCCTCCTTCATTTGGTAATTCAGAATATTCTGTATACCTGCTTCTAGGGTTAGCGACTTGGTGCCTGTCTGCCGGACCGGTGGATAGATCAGTACTTCATTATCGTGTACTTCAAATTCCAGGTTCGATACTTCACTAAGGGTGATCAACCCATTCAGATTTTGCTTTTCATTAATCGGATCGGAGAACTGAACCACCACATGCTGACTGGTGCCCTGGTCAACCCGTACATGGGTTACTTTAAAATCCCGAAGTGAAGGAATCTCCACTTCAAGCGACTCAGAGCGACTGATTCCCAAAGATTTTCCATCCGCTGTGATTTCAACCTTGCCAGGCTCATCTTTACGAACAACATTTTCAATGATAAAGGCATGATTCTTTCCTTCATTGGAGTGGCTCCAGGTAATCGACAAAGGTTTGTTCTCCTGCCTGGCTGTAAACATTTTTTCAACCACTTCGGGCGAGGCAAAATCAGATGTGAGTAATATGCCTTCAATCTTCTGGCGGGTAAGCTCGGTCTTTACATACGGCTTTACATTCTCAATAGTAAACTCAAAATTCTGTTCAAGTACCTGAAACGTATATTCAAACGATTTAAGATTACCGGGCACATCCATTACACTAGAAAGTGCAAAACGAACTTCATAGAGCTGCCCGGATTGCAGGCGGTTTGCCGGTTTAAACTCAATGGTGCGCTTATCGAGCCAGAGTGCTGTTCCTTTTACAGATGGATTAAAACTAAACAGGTCCTCGGATGATTCCTTTCCTACTGCTTCATCGTCCACCACATCACGGGCAAAAACAATTCGGATACCCGAACCGGAACTTAATACACCTGAAGAATACGAACTGATGTATTCACCGAAAGCCGGATCGACAAATTTACTGGGTTCACGTGTTCCCTGGGTTGGAAGCACAGTAAATAAGACAAATACAAACACACCCACCACGATGGTTATCAGTGCAATCTTTTTCCAGGAAATATTTTTCATATGTTAGGATCCTCTTTGGAATAAGTAAGTTCGAAAATAAAATTCATTATGTGATATGCAGAGCGGCTAAAAAGTTATGACGTTATTCCTCATATCTTTCAAAGCATAATATGGCATTGCCCGCGAAAAAACCGAATTTTGTCCGGGACTTATTTTTTATATAAACCTAAAGAGTAATGAAGGAAATTTTAGATTCAGTTTACTTTGGAAACACCATTCATGATTATGCCCTTGCGCTAACTATCATTATCACCGGTATTGTTCTATTGCGTCTATTCCGCAACAGGCTTTTGAACCGGATAAAAGCCTGGACCGGCAAGACGGAAACGACTATCGATGATTACATCGTAAGCGGGATGGAAAAGTTTGGGCTTCCGATATTGAACCTGGTCATCATTTACTGGGGAATCAAGTACCTAACCCTTTCTGAAAAAGCTACGAACATCCTCAACACAGTGATCACGGTTGTGATTACCTACTTCGTAATCCGCATCATTTTAAGTGTGATCCGGAAGGCCCTGGAAACCTATGTCCTGAAGCAGGAGAACGGTGAAACCAAATTAAAACAGATCACCGGCATTATGGTGGTAATCAATATTGCTGTGTGGGCAGTAGGGCTGGTTTTTCTTTTCGACAATCTTGGTTACAATGTAACTGCTATTATTACAGGCCTGGGTATTGGCGGTATAGCCATTGCCCTTGCCGCACAGAATATTCTGGGTGATTTATTCAACTACTTTGTAATTTTCTTTGACCGACCATTTGAAGTGGGTGATTTTATAGTTGTAGATGATAAACGTGGAACGGTTGAATACATCGGAATTAAAACAACACGGATTAAAAGTATCTCAGGTGAACAGATTGTAATTTCAAACAGTAACCTCACCAATGCTCGCCTGCATAATTTCAGGCGAATGGAACAAAGGCGAGTGATCTTCTCTTTAGGTGTGGTCTATGGCACACCGATTGAGAAATTAAAAGAAATTCCAACCATCATTACCCAAATAATCGAGACGGAACCGTTAACAACACCAGACCGGGTCCACTTTGCCGCGTATGGAGAGTTCAGTCTGAATTTTGAAATTGTCTTTTTTATTGAATCAGCTGATTACAATCAGTATATGGATATCATGCAGGACATCAATTTCAAAATTTATGAAGCCTTTGGCCAGCGAAGCATTAAGTTTGCGTATCCAACACAAACACTATACCTCAATAAAGTAAATTAAGTTCGACCAGATTATTTACAGGATACACCATCCACGTACAGCTTAATCACTTCTATTGTGGCAGCAATGTCAGCACCTTTAAATCCATGAATATCGGTGTGCCGTATGGATTGTTTATAGGTTTTAAGGAATTCATTGGAAAGAGGCGTATACGACCAATGCCATTTTTCTTCCTCATAGCCGGTACGTCCGTTTTCTTTGGTTGTATACGGTTGACAAAATCCGAATTCCCCGGCATGATTAATTAGCCATGTATAAATTCTTAACCCTTCCCCGCTCTCGAAATAGGAATTTTCCAGGTTGTTTAAATCCATATCCGTACCCCAATGATGGCGGGAAGTGCCCGGCATAGACGAATACAAAAGAATCTTCTTTGCCCGATCGGCTTCATTTTGTATGGATGCCTCAGCATCCCACTTTCTTTCCCAAATGGCCTTTTGTTGTTCAAAATTTCGAGTGGCTGAAATAATTATGAGTTCGACATTTTCTTTTCGTGCTGCTTCGGCCATCCGTTTAAAAGCATCATAAGCTTCCCTTCGTAAATATTGCCCGCGTGCAGCACCAGCAGTATACTGATCTTCCAATTTCACAAATCGATTGTCTTCTTGCTGTTTAAACCTTCCTAATAGGTAGTTGCGATCAACT
>JALOMY010000072.1 GCA_025455225.1 Cyclobacteriaceae bacterium
TGTTTGATTTATTAAGAACTTTCAAACAATACAGTGAGTATAAAAAATATCCCTAATTAACAACGCTATTGAAATTTGAATTAAGCCTTTTTGCATTCAATCAACCAATCCCAAGGATAAGGATCAACGAGCCAATCGGGGACGGTACCAAATTCAGTATTCCAATCATATTCAACCTTTTCAATTGCTGTAACTTTCAAACCGGCTTCCTGAAAAATGATTTGGATTTCTGGTTCTGAATAATGTTTTGTTGGAACACCATTTATATACATGATACCTTGAATAATATCACGTTTTGTACCTTTAAAGTAATGAAATTCAGATTCATCGATATCCTTAACATCAATCCCCTCCAGTTTATAAAGTCGAATCAATTGCCAGGAAGCAAAAAATATTGATTCAAGAGATGGAAGTATAACGACAGCATTACCCCTGGATTTAAGAGATTGTTGTATGGTTCGTAGCATTGTATAATTCTTCGTCACCTCGGGAAGCATAATTACATTACAACAAAACGCAAAATCGGCTTGTTCAAAATGCAAATCGGGTTTCGATAAGTCTGCCTGAACAAATTCAATATTTGAATATGGTAACTTTTTAGCCATTATTAGACATTCCTGCGAAATATCAACAGCCAATACTTCTTTAAACGAAGGTGCTAAAAAAGGAAAAGCCTTTCCTACCCCACATCCAAAATCGATTGCCCTGTGCTTACTGTTTGCGTGTTTCTTAAAATAAAAAGGAAGTATTTTCTTTCGATCGGATTTGAAGACATCAAATATTTCTTCTTCATAACTGGGTGCAATAAAATTCCAATGTTTTTCTTGGTTCATGATGTTTTATTCAAGGTACTATTAAGATCACTAAGTTAGGGATTAACCACCCAGAGAGTTGACAAAATTCTTTAAGCATCTGGACAATATTAATATTATAGATATGCTTGATTTTGCTACTTGGGTTCTGGATTTATTCAGAACAATTATATTATTGCTCACCTAAACTCAATAGAGTATTCATGATAAATTAATTGCTTTTAATTATATCAAATCTAGAGAAGGATCCCAATCAGGAAATTCCAATTCAAAATTAATTCTTCTATATCTTATTGTTTTTCAAATAGTTAAATTATCGTACTGTAACTTTTTTAACGGAGATTACTCTATCATCCTGATATTTAACTAGAAAAGAAAAAAGGAGTACTCGATTTCAATAAACTTAAAATCGCTTTCATTGTACTTCCGCACCACTAACCCCCAACAGGCTTGCGCAAGATTGAAGTAAGTTTTAGTATCTAATGTGATTTCATTTCGTGATGATTTAGTTTGGGTAAATTTCATTGATCCTTCATTTCAGTTAATTCACCGTACCATACGGGATTCTATTTGCTCAACATTTGCGCACCGGATCATAAACCATTCTTTTGCCGAAAAACTAATCATGCTAAAACGCTCGTCAACCGAAATGTCTAAAGTTGAAAATTGGCTTACTCCACGAATATCTAGTTATCTTGTACTCGGAAGAATATTTACAGTCAAGGTGATTGCATCCCTCTTATTTTTAATTCTTAGTTGTACTCCTCAACCTTTTGAGGAAGAATTGGATGATGATTTATCCGGTGCAATCTTGGAACCTAAGGTCACTAAACTTATCCTTGTCAATGCAGAAACAAATAAGGATATAGGTGAATTAACGAATAACCTGTCTTTCATACAATCTAATATATCAATCAGGGCTGAGGGCGATGCACGAAGCATCACCTTTGAATTATCCGGTACAGAACTTTATAAGCGAACAGATAACTATAAACCTTTCTCTTTAAAAGGAGAAGATTCAGGTATCTATAGAAAATGGAAACCAAAAACCGGGGAGTATACATTGAAAGTCACTCCTTATGGAAGAAAAGAACGTAAGGGTGCTAAAGGAACAACAGTTACTATTAAGTTTACTGTAACAAACAACGTATCTACACAAGAACCATCAGCACCTTCAATTCCTTCAACTCCTAATACGCCTACTGATCAGTATACAAGTGATGACTATTATATAAATAGAAGTTTTGAAAACATGAATATCGGTACAGTAGAAGGAAGATTCAGGTTTGCAGAATTTCTACCTGATTTAAAGAAAATATCGTTCTACAACCTAGATCTTATTGAAGCAACCGGCACAGGAAGCAGATACGAAATTGTTGGTGATGAGTTACGGGCTCCGCTTCCAGGTACTGGCAGCTCTCACTCCAGAGTTCAATGGAGTATCAATGTTGATCAGAACAATCCAATATATCACACCAATTATGATATGTGGCTGCATCCTGACATTTCACATTTGATTAACTATAGATCTAATAATATTGACTGGTATTCAATTTGGGAAATTTGGAATGCGTCAACACCTGATGGAAAGGAAAATCGTTGGAGTATATACATTAAAAAGAACCCGGCAGATGGATACAAGACATTGGTGCTTGGTTTACGTTCAAGCTACCAGGGATCAGATGGTAAATGGTATGAAGAATTCCCATGGCAATACACAACCGATCCACTTATCTTTGGTCAGTGGTTCAACTTCGATGTGTACTGGAATAAAAATACCGATCAATGGAAAATAACCATCAATGGAAAGGTTGTAGCTGATTTTATAGGAAAGAATAAAAATCCAGCTCATCCCTCATATGGTATCGATTGGGTAAACCCAATTAAGCACTACGTTGGAAGATCTGTCTATGACTTTATGGCAAGTTCTGGCAAGACCATGGAAATCAGATACAGGAATTTTAAATGGATCAAAAAATAGTGAGATACAGGTTCTTACTTAGTTGTCCATAATTCAAAATAAACAACGAGGCAGGAAAGTTCACACTTCCTGCCTCGTTTCATATCTTCATAATTTAGAACTATATCGTTATAGCATATTGAATGAAGTAACAAAAAAAGGCAGTTCGAAGACTGCCTTTTTACTTGTGCACTCGCAGGGATTCAAACCCCGAACCTTCTGATCCGTAGTCAGATGCTCTATTCAGTTGAGCTACGAGTGCAAAATCATAACCTTTTACCTTTCCAACTTTATTACTAAACCGGGTTACCCGATCATAGCAAGTTTACCGTTTCAACTTGAGCAGGTAAATTTTTGGACTGCAAATCTAAAGAATTAATTCACTTGACAAAAAACAGTTTTTGCCTCGCCAAACAAAAAGCCTATTTTTGAGCCTTTATTTACCAAAATAATATCGGATGTTCAGAAAGCTTACTCCTATCGTATTGTTACTCTGTGCTGTACACACCCTATTCGGCCAAACCAGTACAGAAAACGGAGAGAAAGAACGAAAAGGCAGACCCAATATTCCAGGAACTATTTCGGTTGATTTTGGCTTGAATTTACCCTTCAATAAGCCATCCGATTTCAGCCTGTCTGTATGGGGCTCACGTACGGTTAATCTATATTACCAGGTCGATAAGCAATTGGGTAGCTCAAAATTCAGTGTGCACCCGGGTGGAGGTTTTGGATTGGAGCGTTATAATTTCAAAAATGATTATACGCTAAGTTATATTCCCGGACCAACCAGTCCTTTTGATACATTGGCATTAGTACCCACAACAACTGACACAAGGAAATCGCAACTGATAGCTAATTATTTTGATGCCCTTATGGATTTCAGGTATAGTTCGAATCCATCCGATCCGGCTCGAAGTTTTAAAGTTTCTCTTGGTATTAAAGGTGGATTTTTGTTCGACTCCTTTACCAAAATTAAATATCGGGAAGACAGTCAAACCAAAAAATTAAAGGATAAGCAGGACTGGAACCTTAGTCCCTTTCGTTATGCTGTAACTCTCCGTATTGGTATTGGAAATTTCAGCATATTCGGTACGTATAACATTAATCCAATATTCGAAAAAGGCAAGGGGCCCGGCCAGACTGACTTTAATAACTTTACTACCGGCATATCGCTGGCAGCTTTTTAATCTATTTACCGATAAAAACAGGTTTCCGTTTGGCCAGAAAAGCATTAACTCCTTCCTTGTAATCTGAAGTTGAACCAGCAATCTCCTGACAATATGCTTCGTATTCAAGCATTTCATCCAGCGTTGAAGTAGCCGATTTTTCCAGCATTCTTTTAATAATTCCTATCGACCGGGTAGGTGCATTAACATAGTAATCGGTATATCGTTTTATTTCAGTGTCCAATTCTGAAGCTTGTACTAC
The DNA here is from genome assembly GCA_025455225.1 of Cyclobacteriaceae bacterium. GTDB lineage: Bacteria > Bacteroidota > Bacteroidia > Cytophagales > Cyclobacteriaceae > UBA2336. The sequence goes on from JALOMY010000072.1 coordinate 4,201, forward strand.
TTTATTGATTAGTCCCATGGCTAATGCTTCGCTTGCTTTAACCCTGCTACCCATACTGCACATCTCAAAGGCTCTTGCCTGGCCAACCCTCTTGGGTAAAAAGTAAGAAGAGCCGGAATCCGGCACCAACCCGATGTTAATAAAAACTTCAATAAAGGTTGCTTCCTCAGCTGCCACAATGATGTCACATGCCAATGCCAGTGAGCAACCGGCTCCGGCAGCAACTCCGTTAATCTTACCGATAACCGGCTTTGGTAAATTTCGGATCGACCGAATGATAGGATTATACCGTGTATGAAGCGACTTCATAAACGACCGCTTTTGCTCGCCTGAAGCAGCCTTCAAATCCTGGCCTGAACAAAATGCCTTCCCTGATCCGGTGATCACCAATACCCTGATCTCCTCATTTCTGGCAACAACCTTTAAAGCGTCTTGCATTTCGAATGTAATCTCATCATTCAATGCATTATAGACTTCAGGCCGGTTAAGAATCATGGTAGCAACCCCACTACTTACTTCGAATGTTAGAAATTGATAGGTATTCATTATGGTGTAGAATTATGTAAAAAGCAACAGCATGCCAAAGAACCCGATTGCAAAACCGGCTAATGCCCCGGTTAATACCTCCCGAGGTGTATGAGCGTTCAGTTGAAGCCGTGATGACATAATCAGGCCGGCTACAAAAATTGCTCCTAACGTTGGAATCAACATTGAACCATCCTCAACTACTTTATTCAAGGGCAGGAAAATTCCAACAATTCCCCAGATCGCCAGGCTATGGATACTCACTTTATAAAAAAATGTAACTACCAACGAGGTTAATACCAGGGCATCAATAATCAATATCAGATTGAATAAATTATCTCCTATCGCTAACCTACTTTTCGTGTATAACAAATAGGTAAAAAAAACATAAAGTATCAGAATTAATAGGAAAGGCCGTATTCGTTCCGATCTATCTTCCATACTGAAAGAAGAAATAATTCCAAACACGCGAAACAAAGCAATGTTAATTCCCGGTAATACAAAAGTCAAAAGAAAGAGTAATCCGAGAAAAGACAATTGCATTTCTGCCTTAATCGGATATAAGGCGGCCGGAAATACAAGAAGAAATACGGCCGTTAAGTATGAGGCCATCAATAACGGATGAAAGACAATAGAGATTGCTCGGGCCAGGAAATTCACCATTATAATTCTTTACGTAACCGGGCAACCGGAATATTCAGTTGTTCACGGTATTTGGCAACGGTTCGCCTGGCGATATTATACCCCTTTTCATTAAGAATCTTTTCAAGTTTATCGTCAGAGTAAGGCCTGCTCTTATCCTCTTTATCGATTATTTCCTTAATGATGGTTTTCACTTCGCGACTGCTCACTTCTTCACCGGAATCTGTTGAAATACCTTCTGAGAAAAAATACTTCAATGGATAAATTCCGAAGTCTGTTTGAATTGCTTTACTGCTGGCAACCCGAGAGACGGTTGAAATATCCATATTGATCATTTGAGCAATATCTTTGAGGATCATGGGCTTCAACTTCGTTTCATCTCCTTCAAGGAAGAAATCATACTGAAAATCAACAATAGCACGCATGGTCCGCAGCAACGTTTGCTGGCGCTGCTTAATTGCATCGATAAACCATTTTGCAGCATCAAGTTTTTGCTTAACAAAACTTACTGCTTCCTTAAGCTTTTTATCCTGCTTATTGCTCTTATCGTAAGCTTTGAACATTTCGGTATAGGAACGACTGATACGCAATTCAGGGGCGTTGCGCGAATTAAGCGCGAGTTCTAGTTTCCCATTGTTATTGGTGAGGATAAAATCCGGGATAATAACCTGGTTTTTAACCATACCTGAGGCACTACCGCTCCCCGGCTTTGGATTTAACCTGACGATCAATTCAACGGCATCACGAACAAATTCTTCATCTTCAGTTCCTAATTTCTTCTGAATTTTCTGGTAATGCTTCTTGGTAAATTCATCGAACGATTCGGAAATTATTTTCTTTGCAACGGCCACATCAATATCATGACCGTTGTCCATCCGGTCGAGTTGAAGTAAAAGACATTCCTGAAGATTCCGTGCCGCTATGCCGGGAGGATCAAACGATTGGATTTTCTTTAATATTTTTTCAACATCTTCAACATTCGTATCTATTCCCTGTGAAAAAGCCAGGTCGTTTACAATTGCTTCTAGATCTCTTCGAATATAGCCATCTGCTTCAATGCTTCCTACGAGTTGTTTCCCGATTGCTTCTTCCCGGTCATTCAGCCCCAGGTAACCCAGTTGTGTCAATAACTGTTCTTGTAAACTTGTACCCATAGGTATTGGCATCTCACGATCCTCATCGTCATCACCGCTTCCTTCACTCTGTGTTTTATACCCATTGTACTCATCATCACGCAGGTAATCTTTAATATCAATTTCCTCTTCGCTGCCAGACGTTTCCTGGTAATCCTCTTCGGCTGGCTGTTCGTCAGCTGACTCTTCTGATCCCTCTTCCAAAGCAGGATTGCCCTCAAGTTCTTCCTCTATCCGGCTCTCAAGCTCAGCAGTTGGTACCTGAAGCAATTTAATAAACTGAATCTGCTGAGGAGATAGCTTCTGCTGTAACGTCTGGTTTAACCCTAATTTTTGCATTTTCCTATTTCTGACACGGTTTCGAACCGATTATCGCAAAGTTATCAATTCAGTTTGTTCCTGAAAATCAAAGTTGACCCGGCCAAAGAAGAAACAAGTCTCTGGCGATCCTTTTGATAAAACTTACAAATTCACGTTTTTTGCGCCTCATTCAGATATACTATGAAGCGCATAAAAATCAAAGATCTTCTGCAGTTACCTCCTCAGAGACAACCGGTGTTGGTACAGGGCTGGGTTCGAACTTTTCGTAACAATCAGTTCATTTCAATCAATGACGGATCTACCATCCTTACTATCCAGGCGGTTGTTGCGCTTAACTCAATTGATGAGTCTGCTTTAAAGCGTATCACTACCGGAGCCTGCATTTCAGTTAAAGGTGAGTTGGTGCCTTCACCGGCTAAAGGTCAGCCGGTAGAAATCAAGGTAACTTCACTTGATATTCTGGGTGATTGTGATGCTGAAGTATATCCGCTACAACCAAAAAAGCATTCGCTGGAATTCCTTAGGGAAATTGCCCATCTGCGGGCCCGTACCAACACGTTTGGAGCAGTCATGCGAGTACGGCATGCTATGGCTTTTGCGGTTCATCAATTCTTTAATGAACGCGGCTTTTTCTACATCCATACACCGATTATTACCGGATCGGATGCCGAAGGTGCGGGTGCCATGTTTAAAGTGACAACACTCGATATTAATCAACCTCCCCGAAATGAAGAGGGACACGTAAATTTTAAAGAAGATTTCTTCGGACGAGAAACCAATCTTACGGTTTCAGGCCAGTTGGAAGTTGAAACATATGCCATGGCATTGTCAGAGACATATACATTTGGTCCCACCTTTCGCGCAGAAAATTCCAATACAACCCGCCACCTCGCTGAATTCTGGATGATAGAACCTGAGATGGCCTTTTATGATATAAACGATAACATGGAATTAGCCGAAGCATTTCTGAAGTACCTGTGCCAGTATGCGCTGAATTATTGCTCTGATGATTTAGAATTTCTGAACAAACGTGCACAGGAAGAAGAAATGACCAAACCTCAGGATCAACGCAACGAATTAAGCTTAATCGATCGACTTAAATTTGTTGTACAAAATAATTTCGAGCGTTTAACTTATACGGAAGCCTTTGAAATCCTCAGAAATTCCACACCCAATAAAAAGAAGAAATTTCAATACCTGATTGAGACCTGGGGTGCTGATTTACAATCGGAACATGAACGGTATCTTGTTGAAAAACATTTTAAGAAACCTGTAATCCTGTATAATTATCCCAAAGAAATCAAATCATTCTACATGCGACAGAATGAGGATGGCAAAACGGTTGCCGCAATGGATGTATTATTTCCGGGTATTGGAGAAATCATCGGTGGCTCTCAACGCGAGGAGCGTTATGACCAACTTTTGAAGCGTGTAGAAGAACTCAAACTTCCTCAAAAAGATCTCTGGTGGTACCTTGAATTACGAAAATTTGGCTCAGCTCCACACAGTGGTTTCGGATTGGGTTTTGAACGTCTCATTCAATTTGTAACGGGTATGACAAACATACGAGATGTCATACCGTTTCCCCGGTACCCGGGCAATGCCGAGTTCTAACCTGAAGGTGTTACTTCTGTTTGAACGCCAATAACGGAACACTGTTCTGGTAGGTTAACTGCTTGGTAACACTACGCTTCAATAGCTTTTCAAAAAATGAATAATGATGGGGAAACATGGTGAGCATGTCTACTTTGATTTTAGTTACATAGTCATTGATTGCCGGTACAGGATCATTATTGATGAGTACCCGAACCAATACATTCTTATAACCTGATTTGCTCACTACTTTATCGATTTTCATTTCGGCCTCTGTGGCTGCTGTTCGGTCGTTGGTTACGTGAATGATATGGATCATCGGTTTCATGTCCTTAACAACTGAAAGCAGTGACTTGAATTCTTTTTGAGTATTGGATAAATCTGTTGCGTAAACAACAGATTTCAATGATTTAAATGTAGCTTCAGAGGGTATAGCCAGCACAGGAACTGTACTCGCTTCGAGCATGGAAGCCGTATTACTTCCCATTACCACTTTCTTTAAACCGGAAGCACCGTGTGTTCCCATAATAATTATCCCGGCCTTTATCTTCCTTGCATACTTTGAAACTGCATCAACAAAAGAAGTACTCTGTATAATCTCGTGTTTTATCGGTTTACCGGTTTTATTGGATTTCTTGATTTCATCCAGTAACTGTTGGAAATCTTCTTCAGCGATTTTCACCAGCTCATCGATTAAAGAATAAAGCCTCAGCCTCATACTGGCAGCATGCTCACCTGTATCGATTACGTGCAATAAGGTAACTTTGCCTTCCGTCTTCTTCGCCATACTCAATGCATACCGAATTGCCACTTTTGATAATTCAGAAAAATCGGTTGGAACTAAAATGTGTAACATGGGTATTGCAGTTTTATTAGTGAAATATGCATAAAAACACTCAATTACACTACTTCAATGGTCATTTTATCGTCTGATTTATATCAGCGGTTTCTCCAGTTGAGTTCTAATAGTACATTGGTCAGGTAGTTTTGAAAGACAGACTTCAATACCCCAAACCTTCTGTTAATCAGCTTTTCATCAATGATTCAAAATACCGATGAACTTCAGATTCTATATCAATAATTTTGTCCGATTAATTTCAAAAAAAATCCCCCTGGAATAACCAGAGGGATTTCAAATCGCAACAAAGGAATTTCTTAATTAGTTATTGCCCATTTTCTCCATTTCCTTTTCAAAAGTTTCCTTGAACTTCTCGTAGTCATAATCGATTTTCAATCGTTCATCTTTCGAAAGACTTTCGTGGTATTTACCAACGATATCGCTGGCTGAGAGCTCAATTGCTATATAAGTTTTATAGTTACCCTTCTCTGTTTTCGATTGCTTTTCGCAAATTGTTTTTATTCCGGACAAGGTCTGGTTAACAATGGTGCGGTTAAGCTGTTCAAATCGTTCTTCCAGTTCCTCCTTGTTATTTAATTCACGGGAAATCATGTAATTGTCGGTAACTGTCTTTACCGTTGACTGAATACTGGCTGCCAGTTCGGCCCGGGCATTATCCAAAGCTTTCTTCTTGGAAGCCACAAGGTCCATACTTTCACCCATGGAATTCGCACGGAAGTAATTCTTATTGGTAAAGTAATCCGGGCCGGAACAAGGAATGCTTACCTCAGTTTCACCCTTCGGTAATTTTTCCTTCCCTTTACAACCAATCATCATTACACCCGCCAGGGCAAACAGGATCAGGGAAGAGTAGGTTAACTTTTTCATGTTATTCAAATTTGGTTTAATCCGATTAATACAATTTTAAGACCAATTTATACAAAGCCATCCGATTAATGGAGAATATT
>JALOMY010000323.1 GCA_025455225.1 Cyclobacteriaceae bacterium
TAAATCAAACGGGTGATAAAATGACTAGTATCCATAATTCGTGAACCAATCAATAGCGCATGCAGGTAAAGTGTTTATTTTTGTAATAAACTAAATCTTTTGAAGCGAATTCTTGCAGGATTTGTGCTCATAGCCTTTATCGTAGCCGGCTATTTTTTCATTGAGCGTCTGAATTCAAAAAAATCGATATCTGTTTGGGACTTGATTCCTGAACAAGCACTGGCCGTTTATGAAGCCGGAGACTGTGATTCATGTCAGGCAGAAGCATCCGGATTTTTATCCATGCTTTTCCAAGCTAATGCCAATAAGGAGACATTGGAACCAGGCGACAGTGTGCTGCATTCACTTATTAAGTTAATTCGGCCATTTCCGGGATCATTTGCTTCCCTGCATTTAACCCGAAAGGATAATTTTTCGCTTATTCATTATGTTTCAGACAACCAATTGAAGATGCTTGGATTATCCACTGAAGCAATCAAAAGGATTGAATCCGTCTCCGGTAAGCGCGAGTATCAAGGTATTTCAATTAATGAATATTCAATTACTAACCGGAGTTACTATTGGGTTCGCCTAGAAAATTACTGGGCACTGAGTGAGTCGCCTATTTTAATTGAAGATGTAATACGCGCTTACAAAGCAGGTAAAAAAAGTCTCTTTAAGAATTTTACAAATGAGAGCCAGTTAGGGCCAGTTGTGCGTAATGATGCGGGTAATCTATATCTTAATTTCAATGGTCTTAATTCCTGGCTTGGTATGTTCATCGGAAAAAGCGCTGGTCTCGAAACCATTGCGAATATTTCTGCGCTGGATATCAAAGCTGAGAAATCCCAGTTGATCGCCAATGGCTTCAGTATTATAGATGCAGCAAACCCGGGGATTTTGTCATTGTTTCAAGATCAGCAACCTGTTCCATTTTCATTTAAAAGATTAGTCTCCAATCGTTCCATATATGTTATTGCCTATGGTATTACAGATGGAATTAACCTGAAATCCAAGTTTGAACAGTATGCTTTCAACGACTCAACGAACATCAAAAGTTTACCCGAAGCTGATGATCTGTTGAGATCACTAGGCGGAGAGATTGTCATATGTGTCTTGGAATCGAGAATTAAAAAGCCAACCCGAATATTAATCATCGAAACAAATAATCCTGCCCCATGGAATCAGCTATTCAGTTCTTATGTGAATCGACCGGAAATCAGGGACAGCCTCTACTCGGAAGAATATTCAGGATATGAAATCCGTAGAATTGAGAATCCTGAGTTTCCCGGAAAAGTACTTTATCCACTTATTAAGGGTTTTAAAAATTCATTTTATACGTGGTCGGGAAACAACCTGATCGTTGCTGAGCGAGTTGATGAACTCCGTGCATTTTTAAATGATATTGAAACGGAAGAGGTCTGGGGTAAATCAGTTAGTGCCAATCAATTTTTGGAATCAACTTTATTGGAGTCAAACCTGAGTCTTTTTATCAATATGCCTCAGGCCATCAATTTCATTTTGCCTGAACTTGTTCCTGTCTGGAAGGAAAAATACACAGATTACCAAAAATCATCACCGAACAGATTTGGATGGGGAGCTTTTCAGTTCAGTAACCTGAATGGGAATTTCTATACGTACGCCACACTAACACAAGAGGCGAATGTTTCAGTTGCCGGAAGTTCAATTCCCCAGTCGGGTCAGGTAGCAACGCAGTTGGAATCCGGATTGTATGGGCGGCCCTTTTTAGTACGGAACCATACTACCAAGCGATTTGAATATGCGGTTCAGGACTCCTTGAACACCCTTTATTCTATCGGTGAAGATAGCCAGGTGCAGTGGCGCAGAAAGTTGGACGGACCTGTAGTGAGTGATATTTTCCAGATTGATTACCTGGCCAACAGCAAGCTTCAGCTTCTTGTACTGACTGATAAGAACCTCTATTTATTAGACCGGTTAGGTAAGGACGTCAAACCTTATCCAATAACGCATCCTGCACAAGGAGCTGCATTTATCAATGTCATCGATTACGATAACAGCAAGCGTTACCGGTATCTGCTGGCTGACAAAAATGGAAAAATCTGGATGACCGACAAGGAGGGGAAATTGCTGGATGGCTGGAAACCTAAGAATGTCGAAGGCAGCCTGCTGCGTGCTCCTGCGCATTATCGAATTGCCGGTAAAGATTATATACTTGCTATTCGGAGAGATGGTAAAGTTTATCTGCTGAACAGGCGCGGAGATGAGGTGCCCGGATTTCCGCTTACCATAAATGAACGATTGGAAGGTGGTTATTATCTGGAAGAAGGAAACAGTATCTCCAATTCAACAATTACCGTGGTTAGCCGAACCGGTGAACGAATTACTTTCAATTTCCAGGGTAAAATCATAAACCGTGAAGCTCTGGTAAAAGCTTCCGTTGACGATCAATACAGTCTGATTCCCGAAAGAAATAATAAATCCTATATCGTAAAGAGGCACAATGCCCGCCAACTCGCCCTACTGAATAATGAAGGCGCTGTAATTTTAAACAATGGTTACATCGGTAATCATCCGCACGAGGTTCAGTATTATGATTTTGGCGCTGGTAAGTCGTATGTCGTCATAACTGATCTGGAAGATCAATTAACCTATATCTATGACAGCAACGGTGCCTTACTCACCCCAATTCCCATTGAGGCAAGTGGAGTTACGTTGAAAGTTGAACGGGAGAAACTTCACGTCATCACGACAAACGGAAAGCGATTTTCAGTTACAATCCTGTAACCGCTTTATCAAAGTAAAAGGTTTACGCAGATTGCAAAAGGGTTAATTTCTTGAACGCAAGAAATGCTGCCTCAAAAGTTTTTATTTTCCTCTCATTTTTTCCAGGGCATCCCACTGTTCTTCACTGATCTGATCGAGGTGGCTGAACTCCCCGCCATTTCTTAACCACTCACCACCATCAATAGTGATTACTTCTCCGTTGATGTAGGCCGAGTAATCCGACATCAGGTACGCTGCCAGGTTAGCCAGTTCCTGATGTTCGCCAACGCGTTGCAGCGGTATTCGTGATGCCGGATCAAATTTCTTGACCAGGTCACCGGGTAATAACCTGCTCCAAGCACCTTTGGTTGGAAAGGGTCCAGGGGCAACGGCATTGCTGCGGATATTGTATTTTGCCCACTCCACGGCAAGTGATCGGGTTAGCGCCAGTACACCGGCTTTACCGCATGCGGAAGGCACAACGTATCCGGATCCTGTCCACGCATATGTGGTAACAATATTGAGAAACACCCCTGGTTGCTTTTTTGCGATCCAGTTTTTTCCCGCTGCCAGCGTGGTATAGTAAGTTCCTTTTAAAACAATGTCTACTACAATATCGAAGGC
>JALOMY010000324.1 GCA_025455225.1 Cyclobacteriaceae bacterium
ACGGTCCTGAAAAAATCAGGAAATACCATTACTTTAGAAGATTTAGTTAAACAAGCATTGAAAAACGCCTAAGCCTCGCTTGACGCTGAAAAGATTCACGTTAGTAACTGCTGCAGCGCTGTCCCTGTTTGCCACAGGTCTTGCCGTTGTACCCGCCAATGCCGAATATCTTTTTCAGCAGCAGGATACCGTACGTACTACTCAGCAAGACACAACAAAAACTCAATCGTACCGGCCCAACCGAAGACCTACTTTTCAATTGCGCGACCGATACGGTGATCCGTTTTCAAACCCGACTACCAGTTCCCCGCTTTTTCTGAAAGACCCCACAAAGGTAGACTACGAAATTGAAATCGATTCTACACTGAACTATACCGTCTTTGAAAAAGTAGGCAACCTGTACTACCGGCCCTTAACTACGATGTCGTTTGATGAATTCAAAAACTACCAGGACCGTCAGATGCTGAAAGGATATTGGCAGGGAAAATCCAGGAGCATGGATGGCGAAAGTGCAGTTACCGGAAGGGGATTAATTCCGAAGATTTATATCAGCCCGGTGCTGGACCGGATCTTTGGTGGAAGTTATGTAGAGCTGATACCGCGGGGTTTTGTAACGCTCGATTTTGGTCTTGCTTTCCAACGGATCGATAACCCCAGCATCCCCATACGGCAGCAACGCAATGGTGGCTTTGAGTTCGATCAGCAAATCAACATGAGTGTTGTAGGTAAAGTGGGAGAAAAACTTTCGGTTAGTGCCAACTTCGATAACAACAATTCATTCGACTTTCAGAATAATATGAAGGTGGAATACACCGGCTTCAAGGAAGACATCCTTAAAAAACTGGAGATCGGTAACGTGAGCCTGCCGCTGAACAACACGCTTATTCAGGGAGTACAGAACCTGTTTGGGGTTAAAGCCCAGATGCAATTCGGGAAACTCTTCGTTACCGCGGTCGCATCCACACAACGAGGCAAAGTTGCCTCCATCAACATTCCGGGTGGAAGCAATGGCCAGGGAAGACCCTTTGAACTTGTTGCTTCCGGTTACGATGAAAACCGGAACTTTTTTCTTGGACATTTCTTCCGCGACAATTACGAACGATGGCTAAGTAACCCGCCCCAGATTTACTCGGGAATCAACATTACACGGGTAGAGGTGTATATTCTAAATCGAAACAATGATACGCGTACATTAAGAAACGTTGTGGGGCTGATGGATTTAGGCGAACCGGTGCGCATTTATAACGCTTCGGTAATTTCCAATGGTTCTAACCTTCCCAATACCAATGACGCCAACAACCTGTTTAACGATGTGCGTAATTTCAACCGTGATGCCGATGGCATCAACCAGATATTGGATAGTTACTTTTCCGGTGATGTTAACAATGGTACGGATTATGAAAAGATCACCGGTGCCCGGATCCTGAATCCAACCGAATACACTTTTCACAAACAGCTGGGCTACATAACCTTAACCCGTAAACTGCAGAACGATGAAGCGCTGGCTGTTGCTTATGAATACACCTACAACGGCCGGAGTTACAAAGTCGGTGAACTTTCAGAAGACTACGCAAACCGGCCGGATAATGAGGTGATCTTCTTAAAGATGCTTCGCCCGCGTAAGGTCAGTATTCGCGACCAGGATCGAAACATTATTCCCACGTGGGATCTGATGATGAAAAACATTTATGCATTGAATGTAAGTCAGCTCACCCGCGATGGTTTTCAATTGCGACTCATTTACCGCGATGACCGAACCGGTATTGATAACCCGCAATTGCAGGAAGGCGAGGTGGCGCGTACACGCCAATTAATTGAAATATTTGGTCTCGACCGGTTAAACCCCGTAAATGATCCGCAACGAGATGGCAACTTTGATTTTGTGGAAGGTATTACAATCAATTCACAGAACGGTCTCATCATTTTCCCGTTTCTTGAACCGTTTAATACTGCACTGCGCAAAGCGTTTGAAAATGATCCGAACGAAGCCTTTCTTGTCAATAAGTATGTGTTCGACACCTTATACCGAACCACACGTGCAGACGCTGAACTGGTAGCCACTAAGAATAAATTTTTTCTGAAAGGAACCTATTCAGCGGGCTCATCCAAAGAAATTATGATTCCGGGTTTCGGAGTATCGCCCGGATCAGTACGTGTCTATGCCGGTGGCACCCCATTAATGGAAGGAACCGATTACACTGTGGATTATACATTTGGCCGTGTAACCATTTTGAGTGACGCCATTCTGAATTCCGGGAAAAACATAAGTGTACAGTATGAACAGGCTGATCCATTTGCATTTCAAACCCGTTCGTTACTTGGTACTCGATTCGATTATCAATTGAATGATGACATCAGCCTGGGATCAACCTTGTTGTATTACAACGAACGTCCTCTCATTACCCGTAACCCGATTGGAACTGAACCTGCGCGTAACCTTCAATATGGGTTTGACTTCAACCTGAGAAAGAACAGCAGGTTTCTCACGAAATTAATCGATGCTATTCCCGGGGTTCAAACTAAAGAACTATCAAGCATAAATTGGAGCGGTGAGTTTGCCCAACTCCTTCCCGGAACATCCAACATTGTTGACGGAGAAGGCACCGGCTACATCGATGATTTCGAAAATACCGCCACACCGTTTTCGCTGATGAATCCTTCAAGCTGGAGGTTGTCTTCAATACCAAAATCCAGTGATTTCCGGTATGATCCGAGCAACGGGGTCATAAATGATGTAACTGCAGGGTACAAACGGGCAAAATTAGCCTGGTACATAATTGATAATCAGTTTTACCGCGATGGTGGACAATTTAAACCCAGCAACATAACCAGCCAGGACCTGGAGAACCATTATGTGCGGGCTGTTCTCCCTACCGAAATTTTCCCAAACTATAATCCTCCTCAGGGAAACTTCTTTGAAACCGTGTTGGACATTGCCTACTATCCCTATGAACGCGGTCCGTACAATTACAATCCAGCCCTTACAACGGATGGCCGCCTGCCGGATCCGCGCACCAATTGGGCCGGCATCACCACTGCCATACGAACCGAAGTTGATTTCGATAAAGCCAACATTGAATATGTTGAATTCTGGATGCTTGATCCGTTTATCAATGCTTCCGATCGCGGTAAAATAATCGATGGAACATTCGATGACTTCAATACAACAGGCGGTAAACTCATTCTTCAGCTGGGCAGTATTTCCGAAGATGTAATGCGCGATGGCAAGCATGCTTTTGAAAACGGATTACCGCCCGATGGCGATCTTTCAACAGCTACTGAAAATAACTGGGGCTATGTTACCAACCGCCAATACATCACCAACGCGTTTGATAACTCTTCCCAGGATGTGGGCTTGGATGGCATAGGCCTGGAAAATGAACGAACCAAATTCCAGGATTTTATCAATGCGCTGAATCCGTCTGCACAAGCCATTGTACTTGATGATCCATCAGCAGATGATTTTGGTTTTTTCCTGGGTAGTGAATTAGATGACAGTAACGCAAAAATCCTTGAACGCTACAAAAAGTATAATGGCTTGGAGAACAACACGCCCATAAGTTCAGGTGATGATATTCCCCGGTCGAACGGATTTCTTCCGGACAATGAAGATCTTAATGCTGATAATACACTCAGCGAACTCGAGGAATACTATGAATATGAAGTAGATCTTCGTCCTGGCCAGCTGGATATCGGCAAGGAATACATTGTTGACAAAATAACTCCGGCTGAAAACAATCCCGACCGGGTTACCTGGTACCTGTTCCGTATACCAGTTCGAAGTTTTGATAACCGGTATGGAAACATCGATGGCTTTAAATCCATCCGGTACGTTCGTTTGGTCATGACGGATTTTCAGCAACCGGTTGTCTTAAGGATGGCCAAGTTCCGAATGATCGGCAGCCGGTGGAGAAGGTATACGGAAAGCCTGGAAGAGGGCGGCCTGGTAGCAGACCCCGAACCGGATTATGATAACTTCACCTTATCTGTAGTCAATATTGAAGAGAACTCGTATTCAGAGCCCGGAAGTTCAAAGCCGGGTTATGTAATACCGCCTGGTATTATTCGTGATCGCGATAATACTTCTTCAGTACCCCGCCAGCTTAATGAACAATCGGTGCAAATCTGTGTCGAGAATCTGAAAGACGGGGATGCCCGTTCCATTTATAAAAATGTGGAAATGGACTTCTTCAATTACGGACGCATTAAAATGTTCGTTCATGGTAACAGTCCGAACGCGTTGGATGATGACCTGGTTGTGTTCATGCGTCTCGGAACTGACTTTAATCAAAACTACTACGAGGTTGAGCTTCCATTAAAAATAACACCTGGTAATTCTACATCCCCGGAAGAAATCTGGCCTGAAGAAAATGAGTTCGATTTTGCGCTTAAAGACTTATATGGCCTGAAAGCAAGACGTGACCGTGAGGGATTTTCATTGGATGAATTGTACCCTCGCGAAGGACCACAGCAGGTAGGCAAACATGGTATTCGCGTATTGGGACGACCCGATTTAAGCAGCGTGCGGTTAATGATGATTGGTGTTCGTAACGCCCGAACTACCGATGCTAAATCGTACTCAGTTTGCGTGTGGGCCAACGAACTCAGGCTTACTGATTTCGATCGTGAAGCAGGATGGGCTGTCAATACATCGCTTAACGCCAAACTGGCCGACCTGGGATTGGTTTCAGGTTCGCTGCGATACATGACCTATGGTTACGGAAGTGTAAGTTCAAAAATCAGTGAACGTACCCGTGAAGAAACATTGGCATACGATATTCTTGCCAATATTAATGTAGATAAGTTGTTGCCTGGGAATCATGGCATTAAAATACCGATGCTGGTGAGTTATCAAAACCGCACCATGAATCCCAATTACGACCCTGCGAACCCGGATCAGAAATTGGATGCTGCATTGGCCGGATTCAATACCCAACAGGAAAAAGACGATTATGTTAAACTGATCCGGGATACCGAAATCGGACGAAGCCTGAATTTTACGAACGTTCGGAAAACCAAAGTTAGCCCGGATGCCAAATCGCATATCTGGGACATTGAAAACTTTTCGTTTAGTTATCGATACAGCGATAACACCCGAAAGAATTTTACACTGACCGAATCACTGAGGAAAGACCAGGGGGCATCCATCGCCTACAACTTTGC
>JALOMY010000325.1 GCA_025455225.1 Cyclobacteriaceae bacterium
CGACACGGACTTTGGTCCGGCCGAAGGACTGCAGTTATTCTTTTTGGATATGGGTCGTTCAGGCCAGCCCAAGCTGACCGGTGAAGTTATTAACGATGCTCGCCAGGATCTTGATGAATATGCTCGTCCGGCAGTTAGCATGACAATGAATGCAACCGGCACCCGGGTTTGGGCAAAGATGACGGCAGAGGCCGCCAGCAAATCACCACGGGGAAGAATTGCTATTGTTTTGGATAACGCAGTGTATTCAGCACCTTATGTTAATGGCGAGATTCCTAACGGGAATTCACAAATCTCCGGAAACTTTACCGTGGAGGAAGCTAAAGACTTAGCTAATATTCTAAAGGCCGGTTCATTACCTGCGCCTACTAAAATTGTAGAAGAAGCTATTGTTGGCCCTACCTTGGGTGAAGTTGCCCGTAACCAGGGATTAATTTCTACAGCGGCAGGTTTCTTATTGGTGGTCATATTTATGATCGCTTACTATTCCCGGGGCGGCATAGTAGCAAACATTGCCCTGCTGTTCAACATCTTCTTCATCCTCGGAATATTGGCACAGCTTAATGCAGCCTTAACATTGCCGGGTATTGCCGGTATTGTACTTACCATTGGTATGGCGGTTGATGCGAACGTACTGATCTTTGAGCGCATCAAGGAAGAAATGATTCATGGCCGTAAATTGAAAGATGCCATCCGTGTTGGTTATGAAAGAGCGTTCTGGACCATTTTCGACTCCAACCTGACTACCCTGCTAACGGCCTTCTTCCTGTTCGTGTTAGGCCAGGGACCGATTAAGGGATTTGCCATTACGTTGATGATTGGTATTCTTACTTCCTTCTTTACGGCTGTTTACATTTCCCGTGTAATTGTTGACTGGATGACTAATAAGGGAGATGCCAGTAAAATCTCTTTTGAAACATTTATTTCAAAATTGGTCAAGAAGCGCAGAACGTTTGAGTTTGTTAAAAACAGTAAAAAAGCATATACCATTTCTTCTGCCATTATCCTGATTGGTTTGGCACTTCTTTTTGTTAAGGGATTAAACCTGGGCGTTGATTTTAAAGGAGGTCGCTCTTATGTAGTATCGTTCAGCGAGCCGGTGGTTGCCACCAATTTAAAAGTTGGGTTAAGTGCTGGCTTTGATAATGCAGGTACGGAAGTAAAGAACTATGGAAGTAACTCCATTGTGAAAGTGACAACGGCCTATCTGATTGATGATGAAAGCGAAGAAGCGGATGAAACCGTAAGGAAGCGTTTGATTGCCGGCCTGGAGACTGTAACCGGCAAACAATATTCCGATCCGAACGCACAACTGGATGCCAGTCATTTCACCATCTCCAGTTCATCAAAAGTAGCTGCTACCGTAGCCGATGATATTAAAAATTCGGCCTGGGAAGCGAGCTTGTTTTCGTTGGTGGGAATCTTTATTTACATCCTGATCCGTTTCCGCAAATGGCAATATAGTGCAGGTGCTATTGTGGCTACGGTACATGATACCTTATTTGTATTTGCTGCCTTTTCAATTGCCGGATTCCTTGGATTTGGCTTTGAAGTAGACCAGGTTTTTGTGGCAGCTATTCTTACCATCATCGGTTACTCCATTAACGATACCGTTATCATCTTCGATCGTATCCGTGAGTACATTGGGTTTGGTGCTTCTCATGACAAGAGGAAAATCGTTAATGATGCTATTAACGATACGCTGTCGCGAACCATCATCACTGCCGGTACAACCTTATTGGTGGTGGTTGTATTGTTGTTCTTTGGAGGTGAAGTACTCCGCGGGTTTGCCTTTGCCCTTTTTGTTGGTATTGTAGTAGGTACGTATTCGTCCGTATTTATTGCTGCACCAATAGTGATTGACTTGGACAAGGAAAAGGAAACTAAAGAAAAGGAAGTTAAAAAAGCAGTTGCCGCTACTACAGCGTAATGATTGCCATTTAGTTAAAGTAAAAATCCCCGGCTTGTGCCGGGGATTTTTATTTTATTGAAGCATATTCTATTCGAAGACCTACCGATAAAATTCCGCTCAGGGTATCCGTTCGCATAAACTGCTCATAATACAAGGTATATTTTCCGGGGTGGGGGAAAGTAAAATCATCGAGCAACAAAAAGCGATGGTTGTAGATATCACCAATTCCACTTTCACCCAAAGGTTTGCCTGATTTTTTATCAAATAGAAACTCAGACACCAAATCTTTTTTGATTAAGGAACCGCTTTCATCCTTCAGCCCATAGGTAAAATATAAGTTGGAAAAAGGATAATCAGACTCATTGCGAAGGGTGAGGTATAAATTGTATCTGGCGGATGGATCGGTAATTTCAAATTCGAAAGAAGGCTTTTCCGAGATCAGCCAAGATCTCTTTTCAAAATCGGTATTCTTTTCGAAATACCGGGAATTATCGCAAGCCGCAACGAACACCGACAGGACGATCAGGATTATCAGCTTTTTCATCCTTGTTTTTTCGATTGATTAACGTTTCGGTGATCTTTCTTTTTTTTCTTCTTCTTTTTCTTTTTTCCGGTTCGCTGAAATTTTTTATCCAGTTGTTCCAGGTCTTTATTGAGCGTTTGAACAGCTACTTTCTCCTCAATTACATCGGTTTCAAGCGTGGCTGGTTTTTTACCCGCCCGGTTTAATTCAAGAATCTCGTTAACCCGTTCAACATTTAACGGATACCAGGTGTTTTCTTCGCTAAATCCAAACCACATGATCTTTTTAAAGATGTCTGTCTTTTGCAGACGGGCTTCTCCCTGTTCAGTAAGCAACGGGGTTTCCACTTTTGGTATGTGCTGAAGCGCCTCCATGTAGGTTTCAAGCTCGTAATTGAGGCAACATTTTAATCGCCCGCACTGACCAGACAATTTGCTTGGATTAAGCGACAGATTTTGATAACGGGCAGCACTGGTTGCCACATTCTTGAAATCGCTCAACCAGGTAGAGCAACAAAGTTCTCGGCCACACACACCTATTCCACCCAGACGACCAGCCTCCTGACGAAGGCTTATCTGGCGCATCTCTACCCGGATTTTAAATTCACCGGCCAGAATTTTAATCAGCTCCCGGAAGTCAACCCGTTCTTCCGCAGAATAATAAAAAATTGCTTTCGAGTTATCAGCCTGGTATTCAACATCGGATAACTTCATATGGAGTTTTAACTCCCGGATGATTTCACGTGTACGATAAAGAGTAGGCAACTCACGTTTTTTAACTTCTTCGAATTTCTCCAGGTCCTTGGTATGGGCAATGCGGTAGATCTTTTTAATTTCATTATCGTTGGCAATTTTCTTTTTCTGCATCTGCAGCCGAACCAACTCGCCTTGAAGCGATATA
>JALOMY010000326.1 GCA_025455225.1 Cyclobacteriaceae bacterium
GCCGGTCTCTCATTTTTTAATCCCCGGCAAGATTCGATTGGGATGGAGACCATAAACGGAAAAAAATTCATTATCCATAAAGTTGATGAAAAGGAAACTCTTTATGCTATCTCAAAACGGTATGGGGTTACGGTTAACCAAATCCTTGAATTTAACCCGACTGCCGATGCAGGCCTGGAAATTGGCCGAATCCTTAAGGTTCCCTATTTCCCAAAACCCAAGACCAGTACCGTAGAACTGAGGCATAAGGTTGCCGAGAAGGAAACCCTTTACTCCATTTCCAGGCTATATAATGTCTCAGTTGATGACATAAAAGCATGGAATAATTTGAATGATAATGCTTTGGCACCAGGCCAGGAATTAGTGATAAAAAGCGTACCTAATCAAGTATCGACTTTTCCTGTATCGCCAAGTATGGAGTTAAAAACACAACGAACTGTTCATACGGTGGCGGCAAAAGAAACCATGTTCAGTATTGCCAGAAACTATAATGTTACCATCCAGCAGATCAAGGAATGGAATGGGCTTGCAACCGAAGAACTCCAGATTGGTCAGCAATTATTTGTTTCACAACCTTCCTATACGACCAAACCTTCTGTTCAGCAACCTGTAGTTGAAACACCGGTTACTACACAACCTGTGGAAACCAAACCGGTTTTGGAACCAACTGTGATTACCATTTCTGAGTCAGTTAAGGACAAAGATGAAATTAAAGAGAGTGGGGTAGCTGAAGTAATTGAAGGAACAGAAGGAAACAGGAAATACCTCGCCATGCATCGCACGGCACCGGTTGGCACTATTTTAAAGGTCAGAAATGAAATGAATAACCGCGAAGTATTTGTCCGTGTAATCGGTAAACTTCCAGATACTTCCTACACGGATAAAGTTTTGATCCGCATTTCAAAATCAGCATACGACCGGTTAGGGGCGATTGATCCTCGCTTTCGGGTTGAGGTGACTTATTATAAATGATCCATGGTGTGCAAGCCGCTGTTTATACTTTCATTATAATTCTGCTGGCGGTTTTAAGTCATGCCCAAAATCTTGTACCCAACTCCGGATTTGAGCAGCTAATCCGATGCCCTCATAATTTCAGTGCAATTCGAGAAGATTTTAATCTACCCGGATGGTCATCTGCATCAAATGGAACTCCTGACCATTTTCATTCCTGCAGCTGGAACGAAGCAGGTGTACCCGGTAATTGGGCTGGACACTCAACAGCTAATTCCGGTAATGGTTATGCCGGTATTTATTTATGGATGGGGCCAAACAGCCAAAATAATTATCGGGAATATATTCAATGTGAATTGATTGAATCCCTTCAACCTGGGGTTCGGTACAGAATTGTATTTCATTACAAATTAGCAACCCATTCTGTTTTTGCTGTAAACCGGATTGGATTACTCGTTACCCACGATAAATTAAATTACTCCCATGACCAGGTGATCAGCCTCGTACCCACTTTATCAATCGAAAAAGACACAGCTGTAACAACACAAACCGGCAGTTGGGAGTCAGCGTCAATGGATTACATTGCCCACGGTGGGGAACGGTACCTTACCATCGGTAATTTTTTCCCCAATGACCAAACCCGATATACACAATTCCCAAACCGGGTTGGAAAAAATTTCATGTTGAAAAGCAGCGCTTATTATTTCATTGATGATGTGTCGGTTATTGCATTGATTGATCCGGATAGTATTGCGAATCCTGAAGTGCAGGAATTCAATAATAATCGTGTAGAACTAAATAAGCGTTACGTTTTGAAAAATATCCAGTTTGAATTTGATCAATATACATTGATGAAATCTTCATATAGTGAACTGGATCAGGTAGTAAAATATTTATTAAATAACTCTACAGTTGAGGTAGAATTATCCGGTCATACGGATTTTATAGGATCGGATGAATATAATGTTGAGCTTTCCAACAACCGGGCTCAGCAGGTTGCAGAATACCTGGTTTCCCATGGAGTACAGGCTGATCGGATTACTGCCAAAGGTTTCGGTAAATCACAGCCAATCAATCATGAACTCACCGAAGAGGCACGTCAAATAAACCGAAGAGTGGAGATTCGATTTATTCAGCCCAGGAAGGATAGTAAATTTTAGAAGTCCAGTCTTCGAGTCGCTTATCCATTATTCTAAACCAGATGGGTGGCACGAGTGCAAGCAAAATCATAGTTGGATAACCGAACGGTAATTGAGGACTTTCATCATAATGTTTTAGTACCTGGTAACGTTTGGATGCATAAGCATGATGATCGGAATGACGTTGAAGCTGAAACAGGAAAAAATTGCTGATCAGGTGGCTGGTGTTCCAGGAATGAAGAGGATTTACCCGCTCGTATTTACCGGGAGATAATTCTTTACGGACAATTCCGTAATGCTCTAC
The DNA here is from genome assembly GCA_025455225.1 of Cyclobacteriaceae bacterium. Taxonomy (GTDB): domain Bacteria; phylum Bacteroidota; class Bacteroidia; order Cytophagales; family Cyclobacteriaceae; genus UBA2336. The sequence goes on from JALOMY010000326.1 coordinate 2,395, forward strand.
ATAATTAACCAATTCCAGGAGGGTAATTGCCAGTATACTTTGAGTGAAGAAAAATAAAGGAACTTGCCAGTTGATTTGACCCTGCTGATAGCCGAACAGCATTACCATAATAGCACAGAATACAATGGGTACAATACTGTAATAAATCATTTCGTTTTGCCAGCTTAATGGGGGCAATCCCTTTTTTCTTAATCGGTCCTGTTCAAGTTTCCAGGCATGAGAATAGCCTTCGAATACAGAACGAAACCAAAACTCGTAAAAATTTTCTCCCTTTCTTGCAGTTGCCGGATCTAAAGGAGTGGCAACCTGAACATGATGTCCTCGGTTATGCTCGATGTAAAAATGCATATAACAAACAGTCATCAGCAATACTTTACTGTAGAACCGTTCTATAGCTGGTTTTTTATGACCTAATTCATGAGCTACTGTAATGCCTATGCCGCCTGTAACCAAAGCAAAACTCAGTGTAAATCCAACCCATTCAATAACGGAGTGCAGGTGTCCAGTTCCAACTACGTAACAGCCCCATAGAACAATACCCAGTTGTACAAAAGTCCAGATATATGTAACGAATCGATAATACTTTTCCTCGCTTATTCTATTAACCTGGCTCTCTGGCACGTTCGATGTGTCCAACCCTACTGTTTGATCAATAACCGGAATAATAATAAATGCAAAAATAACTGATATAAGATTCCAGAAACCTCCGGCATAGAAGCCGGTAACCAGAAGTGCCGGTAAAATAAAGGCTGTGAAAAAGCCAATCTTTTTCAGATGAATCATCCAATAAATTTACAGAATAGAATAAAAAGTAAAAAAGTTACTCTGAAGCTGTTTGAAACAGCGGCTTTTTTTCCAAAGAAGTAATGCTTTCGGATTCTTTAAGCAATTGACTGTTTTTTGCCAGAATGGAATTGTATTCACTGACGAT
>JALOMY010000327.1 GCA_025455225.1 Cyclobacteriaceae bacterium
CCTATGGCCGCGCAACCCTGGTGGTGAACAAAGACAATTCCATTTTTCTTACGGGCATGGGATCATCTCCCGAAGGCGACAAGCCCTTCCTCGATAAGCTCGAATTGAAAACAAAAAAGAAATCCAGGTTATGGCAATGCAAAGCTCCGTATTATGAATATGTTGTGAATCTGATCGATCCAAAAAAAGGAACATTTGTAACGTCACGGGAATCTAACACTGAAAATCCGAATTACTTTTTGCGAACCACCGGTTCAACAAAAACAACTCAACTTACTGCATTCGCCCATCCCTATCCGCAGATCAAGGACGTGAAGAAACAAGTATTGCGGTATAAACGGAGCGATGGTGTTGAACTTACAGCCGATCTGTACCTTCCTCAAGGATATAAAAAAGAAGATGGCGCGTTACCTGCAATTGTATGGGCATACCCGCGTGAATTTAAATCGGCCGATGCCGCAGGCCAGGTGAAGGGCTCACCCTATACCTTTACCCGTTTAAGCTGGGGCGGCCCCATTTATTGGGTTACCCGCGGTTATGCCGTATTGGATAACGCCTCCATGCCCATAGTTGGCGAAGGTGATAAAGAACCAAACGATACCTACATTGAACAACTGGTAGCGAGTGCCCAGGCGGTAATTGATTATGCGAAATCATTAGGTGTTCTTGATCCGGAACGGGTTGCTGTTGGCGGACATTCATACGGTGCCTTTATGACGGCTAATCTCCTGGCTCACTCCGATCTTTTTAAAGCCGGAATTGCCCGGAGTGGCGCGTACAACCGCACCCTTACTCCGTTTGGTTTTCAGGCTGAAGAGCGCACCTATTGGCAAGCCCCGGATGTCTATTATAAAATGTCTCCCTTCTCGTATGCCGATAAAATTAAGGAGCCTGTTTTATTTATTCATGGAGAAGCTGATAATAACTCGGGAACCTTTCCTATTCAGAGTGAACGCTTTTACAATGCCATAAAAGGTCACGGAGGCACAGCCCGTTACGTAGTTCTGCCCTACGAAAGTCATGGTTATGCTGCTAAGGAAAGTATTCTGCATACTTTATGGGAGATGGACCGATGGCTTGAAACGTATGTTAAAAATTCAGGTGCGCAAACCAGAAAATAATTCAACTTAGAACACCTGAAGTACTTACTGTTTAATTGAATCCGATCTGCTAACTTGTTGCATGACCCTGGCGGATCGGATTCTTGCTTTTTATCAATCGCTTACCATTACTTCAAAACTCCCTGAAGGAGTTGAAGTCTTAAATCCCTACACAAATTCAGATACGTTTAAATTCTGTACTGCTTTCTATCATAAATATTATGAAGACAATGACCCGCGCATACTTATTCTGGGTATTAATCCCGGTCGGTATGGTGCGGGGTTAACCGGAATTCCCTTTACAGATCCGGTAAAACTGGAGATGGTATGCGGCATAAGTAACAACTTAACCAAGAAGGCAGAGCTCTCCGCTAATTTTATATACCAGATGATTGGTGCGGTTGGAGGACCCGAAATCTTTTTTCATAAGTACTACATCAGTTCCGTTAGTCCGCTGGGATTTATTAAAGAAGGAAGAAATCTCAACTATTACGATCTTCCGGAACTACAGCAAACTCTTCATGATTTCTTCATCTCCACCCTAAATACTCAACTTCAATTCGGAATATTTCGTGATCGGTGTTATTGTTTAGGCGAAGGAAAGAATTATGAATTTCTCATGAAGTTAAATAAGCAGTACTCTTTCTTTAAAGAAATCATTCCTCTTCCCCATCCCCGGTTTATCATGCAATACAGAAGAAAAAAAATTTCAGACTACATCGCGTTGTACAGCAAACATTTCATCTGAATTTCATCGCACCCAAATTATTTTTGACTGTTGAATTTGTTACTTGATCTGAATCAGGGTGGCAACATCACCTGGCCTGATTAATTAGCATTGGTTTAATCAAAATCTACAGTACTATGAAACGCTTTAATTTCAATTTCAAAATTTTACTGATGATGGCTTTTGCAGCCTTCATCATTGCTTCATGTTCAGAAAGTTCAGAAACCGGTGCCAACTACGCCCGGCTTCAAGTCCGCCTAACCGATAGCCCCGGAGATTACCAGGAAGTGAATGTAGACATCCAACGGGTACAGGTTCATGTTTACAATGAAGATTCAGAAGATGGATGGATCGATCTGGATGTTAATGCCGGTGTTTATGATCTGCTTAAACTCACCAACGGTTTGGATACAGTGTTGGCCACGGGCGATCTGCCTGCAGGTAAGATTTCGCAGATACGCTTGATTCTGGGCGACAACAACTCCATTAAGGTTGATGATGAAATTATTCCTTTGAAAACACCCAGCGCGCAGCAATCCGGTTTGAAGGTTAAGGTTAATACCGAGTTGTCGGAAGGATTTTCGTATACCATTCTGCTTGATTTTGATGCGGCTCGTTCCATTGTAAAAGCCGGATCAAGTGGCAAGTATATTTTGAAACCGGTGATTCGCGGTATTGCTGAGGCAACCACAGGTTCCATCGCTGGTACAGTCAGCAATCCTGAAGCTTCTCCAGCGGTTTATGCAATTATCGATACGGATACCCTGGGAACCTCATTTACGAATGAAATGGGTGAATTTATGATTAAAGGCCTTCCATCCGGCACCTACCTCGTTTCTTTTGCCCCTGCCGAAGGATTTGTTATTGAGGGCATTGAGGGTGTTGAAGTGACTGCAGGAAACATTACTGACCTTGGTGAAGTACTAGTTGAAGAGGAATAACAGGCACACAGTATAAAAAACAGAAAGGATGGCACGGATAGCCATCCTTTTTTGTTTCTAAATCACCGAATCCATTTTTTCGCTAACAGCAAATGTCTATTTTTGCGCTCTCACATAAGAAAGGTACGTGATTTTCACACGTATTTGCCCCTGTAGTTAAATGGATATAACGAGAGCCTCCGGAGCTCTAGGTGCAGGTTCGATTCCTGCCGGGGGTACTTTTTAAAGTATATGTACTACACATACGTTTTAAAAAGTATTAATCACGATTTCTACTACAAAGGTCATTGTGAAAACTTACTGATTCGTCTTCAGCAGCACAATTCTGGTAAGACCAGGTCAATCAAACGGTATATCCCCTTTGTCATTGTTTACTATGAAGTTTTCCCAACAAGACAAGAAGCCATTAGTAGAGAACGTTACTTCAAATCAGCTGCCGGAAGACGATACCTGAAATTAAAAATTCAATCGACTCCAAAGAATCCCCCAATAACTTCCCAAAATCCAGGTGCAGGTTCCCTGCCCGACTGACATCGGTCAGGCGGGGATTCCTGC
>JALOMY010000073.1 GCA_025455225.1 Cyclobacteriaceae bacterium
GACGGTGCCAGTCTGTGACGCGTTCCGGCTGTTACCGGTTTTAATTTTCTCAACGCCATTGTTCAGGAATTATACGTTGCTATAAAAATCAATTACTTCTCCTTCGGCCAGCGTTACGATGGCCTTCTTAAAATTCGGCTTACGACCTGTCAGAACACCGGTTTTGGTATAGCGCGATTTCTGCTTACCCATTACCCGCATGGTATTAACGCTTTCTACCGTTACACCATATTGCTTTTCAACTGCCTGCTTGATCTCTACCTTGTTGGCATCGATATCTACAATAAAGCCGTACTTGCCTTTCTCATTCAGGGCTGAAACTTTTTCAGTAACCAGGGGCTTCTTTAATACACTCATGATTCTTGCGTTAATAAGTTCTCAACCTTGCTTACAGAGCTCTCTAAAAAGATCACGTTATCCGAATTCATCAGATCATAAGTATTGATCTGATCGGCCGAAGTGATTTTGGCTTTTTTCAGATTGCGACCAGAGAGAACCACATTCTTATTGGATTCCGGCAATACAAGTAGGGTTTTCTTATCTCCCAGTGAAAGAGCATTCAACATGGACAAATACTGCTTGGTCTTAGGAGTCTCAAAACTGAAATCTTCCAAAACTGCAATGGCATTGTCTTTCGCTTTATAGGTTAAGGCTGACTTCCGTGCCAGGTCTTTTACCTTCTTATTCAGCTTAAATGAATAATCACGGGGTTGAGGACCAAATACACGACCGCCACCTTTAAACTGAGGGTTCTTGATATTACCTGCACGAGCACCACCGGTTCCTTTTTGCTTCTTAATCTTCTTGCTGGATCCGGAGATCTCGTTACGCTGCTTGGATTTATGAGTTCCCTGACGCTGATTCGCCAGGTAGCTCTTTACATCCAGGTAAATGGCATGATCGTTTGGTTCAATACCAAATACGGAGTCGGAAAGATTAACTTTCTTTCCGGTCTTCTCTCCACTATATTTTAATACGGTCAGTTCCATATTACTTCTGCAGAATTATTGTTGAGTTTTTAGCACCCGGTACAGAACCGCTGATCACGATAAGGTTCTGATCAGGCATAATCTTTACCACCTGAAGGTTCGTTACCTTAACACGGGCTGTGCCCATACGACCGGCCAGACGTTTTCCTTTAATTACCCGGGAAGCGAACGAGGCGTTACCCATGGAACCCGGTGCACGTAAACGGTTATGCTGACCGTGAGTAGCTTCACCTACACCGCTAAATCCATGACGCTTAACAACGCCCTGGAATCCGCGGCCCTTGGAAGTGCCTACTGCATCTAAAAAGTCGCCTTCCTTGAAAACATCCTGAACACGGATTTCTTTGCCGAGCTCAACAATGCCTTCAAACTCCTTACGGAAATCGCGAAACTCAACAGTATCTTTCTTGGCAGTTGCACCTGCTTTCTTGAAATGACCGATAAGTGCTTTCGGAGTGTTCTTCTCTTTGCGGGTACCGAATGAAAGCTGAACAGCACGATAGCCGTCAGTTTCTACATTTTTTACTTGTGTGACTACGCAGGGACCGGCTTCAATTACCGTGCAAGCGATGTTCTCACCTTCGGCATTGTAAACACTGGTCATTCCTACTTTTCGTCCTATAATTCCAGGCATAGTTGAAACCTTTTTATGCTGTTTTTCAGGATTTTGCGCCTTCCTGACGCAAAAAGGACTGCAAAGATATGAGATAAAGGGTAGTTAACAAATGCGGTATTTAAAATTTTTCCGGAACGCTACATTGCTTAAAAGCCAGACCTCACCAAAAAGGTCAAATTCCAAGAAAGCCTGCGATTTTAACTATCATTGCCGCATATAATTAGAACAATGGCCTCGGCTTCCTATAGACATCGATGGGCGATTTTGGCTGGACTCTTACTCCTGTTTTTCCTGGTTAACATTTCCCTGGGGAGTGTGTCGATACCAATTATGGAGATTCTGCGCATCCTTTCCGGAGGGGAAGGATCTAACCCGGCCTGGAAACCGATTTTATTGGATTTCCGCCTAACGAAAGCTATGACCTGCATAATTGCCGGTTCAGCACTTTCCATAGGAGGGTTGTTGATGCAGACACTTTTCCGAAACCCGTTGGCGGGTCCCGATATATTGGGTTTAAGTTCCGGAGCCAGCCTGGCGGTAGCACTTGTTATCATGACCGGCAGTTTAGGCATACCTTTTTTTTATGGTCCTTATGCAATTCTTCTTGCGGCTTCAGCCGGTTCTGCCCTGGTCTTTGTCATTATTATAACATTAGCTCGTAAAACCCGCGACCATGTCTCTTTATTATTAATAGGACTCATGATCGCTGCTCTTGCCTCCGCCCTGGTGAGCATCCTTCAGTTCAAAAGCCGGGCTGATGATCAGCAATATTTCCTGATCTGGACATTTGGCAGCCTGGGTGGATTAAACTGGCAGGAAATTCTTTGGTTGGGTGCAATACTGATGGTAGGCTTGATCATTGCATTCTTACTGATAAAACCCCTTAATTCCTGGCTTTTGGGCGACCATTACGCACAAAGTTTAGGCGTGAACATTAGAAGGACGCGGTTGATCATGATTATTTGCACCAGCCTGCTTGCGGGTTCGGTAACCGCTTTTTGCGGTCCGATTGCATTTGTTGGGTTAGCCGTTCCCCACTTAACCCGACTGGTAATCAATACCATGGATCACAAAATCCTGATCCCTGCTGTAGCTATGGGTGGTGCTGTGTTTATGCTGATATGCGATACTTTGTCGCAAATACCCGGAGGATCCTTCATCCTTCCGATCAATGCCATCACAGCCCTGGCGGGCGCTCCCGTTGTGATTTGGGTAATCCTCAGAAGTAAACGCGTGCAGGTATGAATTCCACTAAAACTTCTGGAATACCTGCCGGGTCGGTCTTGCTGCGAACCGAAAATCTTTCGGTTGGATTTCATAAGCCTGACGGAGATCTTGTTTTATTCGATGACCTTAACCTGGAGTTGCAAGCCGGCCAGCTGGTTTGCTTCATGGGTACCAACGGCATTGGTAAATCATCATTAATTAAAACACTGGCCGGACTTCTGGAACCATTATCCGGAAATCGAAAGCTGTTCGACACCGATTCATTTCGCAAGGGCCCTGAACCTGCTTTTATTTCTGTTGTACTAACCGACAATGTCAGTGCCTTAAATATGAGCGTGTATGATCTGGTTATGCTTGGCCGATACCCGTTCCTGAATTGGAGCATGACCATTCGCGAAGCAGATCAGGCTATTTTTCAACAAGCCATAAAAACAATCCGCATCGAACACCTGGTCAATAAACGATTGTTTGAATTGAGTGATGGCCAGTTACAAATGGCCATGTTAGCACGTGCGCTCACACAAGACACCCCCATACTGCTGCTTGATGAACCCACGGCACATCTTGATCTTAATAACCGGGTAGAAATTATGAACCTGCTTCGCGGCCTTGCCCATGAAACAGGTAAAGCCATCGTTGTAGCAACTCATGAACTTGACCTTGCCCTTCAAACTGCTGACCTGATCTGGTTGGCCGGCAACACTAAAAAAATAATAACGGGTATTCCGGAAGACCTGGTGTTGGACGGATCGTTCGATTCGATCTTTCAATTCAAAGGATTCGATTTAAAAACCGGCAAAGTTCAACACGTACCCTGGAGAAATGTATCCGTTGAACTTAAAGGCGATGGGCATGTATTGCTGTGGACCAAGAACGCACTGGAACGGAACGGTTACCAGGTTGTACCACAAGCTCCCATCCAGGTAGTGATCCATTTGAACGATGGCAACCCCAATTGGCAATTGGGCGACAAGAAATTTTCTTCCCTCAACCGACTGCTTGAGGCTATGGGAAGCTTACCCACCTGATCGTTCATTTCAATCGATTGCAATTGCCGGTATTAAAACTTTTTAAACCCAATGCCATCGGTTTTGTTAGTTTCGCAACCTTTACTATAGACCTATGTTCGATTTAGAGAAGCTTTTTCCTTACAAGTTCGACAAGAAATTCGCCAAACCGGTGGCCTATTTTTCCATGGAGTTCGCCATCGATCAGCCTTTAAAAATTTATTCCGGTGGTCTGGGGTTTCTGGCCGGTTCACACATGCGAAGCGCTTATGAACTCAGACAGAACATGATCGGCATCGGCATCATGTGGAAGAAAGGATATTACGATCAGGAGCGGAACGAAGATCAGACCATGCGGGCAAGTTTCCGCAACAAACAGTATTCCTTCTTAACCGATACGGGCATACTCTTTCCAATAACCATTCACGGTGCCCGCGTATTCGTAAAAGCTTACTTGCTTAAACCTGAAGTATTTAAATCAGCACCGATATTCCTTCTCTCAACCGATATCGAAGAAAATGATCACCTCGCACAAACCATCAGTCATCGGTTATACGATCCAAACGAAACAACCCGGATAGCACAGTCTATTCTTCTGGGAGCCGGTGGCGCTAAACTGCTGGACATCATTGGCCGGGAAACAGAAATTTACCACATGAATGAAGGCCATGCCCTGCCGTTATGCTTCTATCTTCTCGATAAATTCAATAACCTGGATGAGGTTCGTAAACGCGTTGTGTTCACTACCCACACGCCTGAAAAAGCAGGTAATGAAGAACACAATATTCCCTTGCTGGAAAGCATGAGTTTCTTTAACGGACTTTCCGTTAAAGAAGTTGAAAAATACGTCAAGCCTGAAAACGGTACCCTCAATTACACCCTTACAGCTTTGCGTATTGCACGTAAAGCAAATGGAGTTTCCCAACTGCACGGAGAAGTGGCCCGCACCATGTGGCAGCCATACGAAGGTATTTGTGAGATCGATGCCATTACCAATGCTCAGAACAAAACGTACTGGAAAGACTACATGCTTGAAAAGGCATTATCCAGCAATAACGATGAGAAACTGGTGTCTCGTAAAAAGATGCTGAAGAAGAAATTGTTCCGCGTGGTTGCCAATCAAACTGGAAAACTATTCGATGAAGATGTGCTTACCCTGGTTTGGGCCAGACGCTTTGCAGGTTACAAGCGCGCCAATTTGTTATTGCGCGACTTTGATCGATTCAAGAACATTATCAATAATAAGAAATATCCGATCCAGATCATTTGGGCGGGCAAGCCCTATCCGGAAGATTACGAAGGCATCAACATTTTCAATGAAATTTTCTGGAAGACTAAAGACTTCAAAAACTGCACGATACTAACCGGGTATGAATTGTGGATCTCGGGCCATCTGAAGAAAGGTTCGGACCTCTGGCTGAATAACCCGAGAATGTACCGGGAAGCTTCCGGTACTTCGGGCATGACAGCTGCTATGAACGGATCCATTAATGTTTCTATTCCCGATGGCTGGATACCGGAGTTTGCCGAACATGGAAAAAATTCCTTCATCATTCAACCCGCACCGGATGACCTTTCTGTTCACGAAAAAGATAAAATGGAAGCCGACCGTTTGTATGACTTACTTGAACATGAAATTATCCCGATGTACTACGACAATCCATCCAAATGGATTCAGATCATGAAGACAGGAATGAGCGGGGTTATTCCATGCTTTGAATCGGGCAGAATGGCCGCTGAGTATTACAAGAAATTGTACAATTAATTCAATAACCCGGACGATTATCTTCCATAATCGATTTCCGGGTTCCAGATTACTTAGGATCCTTTTTCTCGCGAACAAAATTCAATGAAACGGAATTAACGCAGTACCGTTTGCCGGTAATCGTTGGGCCATCATCGAAAACATGACCCAGGTGAGATCCGCAGGTGGCACACAGAATCTCAGTTCTCGACCAACCGTAAGCATTGTCAACTACGTATTTGATCTTCCCCCCTTCCAGGGCCCGGTCAAAACTTGGCCATCCGCAATCGGAATCAAACTTCATTTCAGAAGTGAACAACTCGGCATTGCATGCTGCACAGGAATAAACACCTTTGTCGTTGGTTTTGTAATATTTGCCGGTAAACGGCCGTTCAGTTCCCTTTTCACGCAGAACATGATATTGTTCAGGAGTGAGTATCTTTTTCCACTCCTCTTCCGATTTGAAAACTTTTTGTTCAGCCACAAAGGGCTTTTCCTTTTCAATGATTTTAGATTTCATGTCTTGACCGAAGTTCATACAAGAATACAATACGAATGAAGTTACGAATAGGGAAATACGAAACATTTTTTCAGGACTTATTAATCGATAACAAACAGGTGCTGCTAAAGTTCACATCCAGTTACCGGCTTTCATGGAAGTTGTACTAAGTTAGCGCAGAATTTAAATAAAGTGAATATGACCGTGCGTAAGATAAGTGAGATCTGGATTTACCCCATTAAATCCCTGGGTGGAATTCAGGTAGAAAAAGCCCGGGTATTCGAAAAGGGGTTGGAATACGATAGGCGCTGGATGCTGGTGGATAATCATAACCGGTTTATTACACAGCGCGAATACCCCCAGCTGGCCTGCTTCCAGGTTGAACTTGCCGATGGAAAACTTACCGTTACGCATCGAAATTCCGGAGCATCCATTTCTTTTTCAAGTCAAATGCAAAAGGGCGAAATTCAGAAGGCGCAGGTGTGGAACGATGAAGTAGACGTCATCGAGGTGGAAAAAGAAATAAGCGCCTGGTTTTCGAAAGAATTGCAGATGCCGTGTAAGCTGGTACATTTTCCAGAGCAGAATAATCGGATGGTTGATCCAGAATATGCTCGGCATAAAGAACAGGTAAGTTTGGCGGATGGATATCCTTTGCTAATTATCGGTCAGGCTTCTTTGGATGATTTAAACAACCGCCTTCCAACTCCGGTCACGATTAAGCGTTTCCGGCCCACCCTCGTCTTTACTGGGGGTGAGCCTTATGAAGAAGATCAGTGGCAGGATTTTTTGATCGGTAACAATCACTTCAGGGGGGTTAAAAATTGCAGCCGGTGCGTTATGACAACCATTGACCCGCAAACCGGAGAAAAAGGTGCTGAACCCCTGCGTACCTTAAGTACATATCGGCAGCGGAATAACAAGATTTATTTTGGTCAAAATCTTTTATCAATCAAAGGCAATCAAATTGGTGTTGGTGATGTTATAACAGTTGAAATATAAATCGGTATGCGCACATCTTTATTCAGTTTCCTGGTATTGATTCTGGTTTCATGTTCTAAAACAAAAGAAGAAAAGCTACCTATTCTCGGTTATCGTGAAGTGGTAGCAAAAGAGATAGACGGCAAAAAAGTGGCCGATACGGTTTACCATGCCATTGCCGAATTTGAATTTGTGAACCAGGACAGTGTGCTGGTGAATAATACAACCTTTGATGGTAAAATTTATGTGGCCGATTTCTTCTTTACCTCCTGCCGCACCATATGCCCCAAAATGAAAACCCAGATGCTTCGGGTTTATGACTCGATTCAGTCAATGTCCGATGTGCTGATTCTTTCACACACCATCGACCCGGAACATGATACAGTTGCCTTGCTTCACGATTTTGCCGAACGCCTGGGGGTTAGCTCCGCCAAATGGCATTTCGTTACCGGTGAACAGGACAAAATTTTTCAGATTGCACAAACCAGCTATTTCGCCACTGCCATGGCCGATGCCACCGAACCTGATGGATTTATTCACAGCGGAGCCTTCTTGTTAATCGATAAAGAAAGACGCATCCGTGGAAAATACGATGGCACCCTTGAAGAAGACGTTAACCGGTTGATTGTTGATATTAAGCGCCTTCGCAAAGAATATGGTGAATAAGTCTATCCCTAACGTTGCCTCTTATAGGATCATCGTATTGGGGATAGCCCTCGGCTTTACACTAATGGGTTGCACGCTTTCACAAAAGGATGAAAAAACCAAATTCATCAACTACTTCAGGCAGGGTGAACAGCTTTACATTAAGCACTGCAGCAACTGCCATCAAGCCAGCGGAACAGGCCTGGGCCGGGTTTATCCTCCGCTTAAAGATTCGGATTACATGAAAAATAATTTTGAGGCTGTGATTTGCCTGATGAAATACGGAATGGAAGGCGAATTGATTGTTAATGGCGTTCAATACAACCAGGCCATGCCAGGCGTACCTAGCCTTACTGATCTTGAGGTGGCTGAAATTGCCACGTACATTTATAATTCCTGGGATAACTCACGGGGCCTGGTCGGGGTTAAAGATGTTGGTCAGATTTTAAATACCTGTAACCAATAGGATCTATTTTTGATTATAATTTTCAAATATTTTTGCGTCATGATTCGGGTTGTTGCATTTTTTGTGATGGTAGTAATCGTGTCCCGGGTAAACGGGCAATCCATTTCAGTTAATTCAGTTAATAACTGGATGAAGGAAGGTTTATTGCTGGAAAGCCAGTTCAAAACAGAAGAGGCACTGAAGAAATATGAATTGGTGCTTAAAGAAAATCCAAACCATGTAAAGGCCCTTACTCATGCCAGCCGCATGCTGTCTAACATTGGCGGTCGCTTGCCGATGACACAACGCGAAGAGAAAAGAACATACCTGGAAAAAGCCAGGACTTATGCGCTCAAAGCAACCGAACTGGATCCGAAGGATGCTGATGCTCGCCTGGCCCACATCATTACACTGGGTTTACTGTCGGAAATCTCACGCAATCCAAGAGAAAAAGTGATGGATGCAAAACTCATTCACTCGGAAGCCAAAACCATACTAAGCATTGATTCGAAATATCCTGAAGCATATTTTGTTCTGGGCAAATGGCAACTCGAACTTTCCCGGTTAAGTTGGATTGAACTGCTGGCGTGTAAGCTGTTGTTTGGCGGATTGCCGGAAGAAATCTCAAAAGAGGCAGCTTTAAATTATTTCAATCAAGGACTTGCGTTGAACCCCAACAGTATCCTTTTTCTTTTTGGGCAGGCATCCGTGTATTACGATATGGGCGAACACGACAGAGCCTCTTTTATTCTTCAACGCGCCATCAACTTACCACTGGCTGAACCGGATGATGCACAGCGCAAAGACCGGTGCATCGATTTGCTGAATAAAATTCAGAGCTAATTTCCTCTGAATTAATGCCTTACCCGATTTATTAAGAACCTGTCTAAGGTACAATCGCGACCCGGATTCTCATCTCCTCCATTGACATAATTTTCCGTATTCCATACGGGATATTTTGTAACTTTCTTCTCTTCAATTTTCAACAACTATGGCTTCTTACACACTCAAAATCAACAACAAAAATTTCACCATTGAAGCTGATCCAACCATGCCCTTGCTATGGGCAATTCGTGATCTGGCCGGGCTAACAGGTACAAAATACGGTTGCGGTATTGCCCAGTGTGGTGCCTGCACCATTCACCTGAATGGAAACCCGGTACGATCTTGTTCAATACCAGTATCCGCAGCGGCTAATCAGAGTATTACCACGATTGAAGGATTGAGTGATGACAACTCCCATCCTGTACAACAAGCCTGGATTCAGGACCAGGTTCCGCAATGCGGTTACTGCCAGTCGGGTCAAATTATGGCCGCTGCCGCTCTCATAAAACGCAATCCAAACCCAACCGATAAAGACATTGATATGGCCATGCAAGGACATATCTGCCGGTGCGGTACGTATCCGCGGATTCGTAAAGCCATTAAAACTGCAGCAGCACTGAGTACCGCTAAAGCATCCACGAAATAATTCCAGACTATGGAAACCAGGAATATTTCCAGAAGAAACTTTATCAGGCTCACCGGCATGACCGGTACGGTGCTGGCGTTAGGTGTACAGGTTCCATCGTTCGGAAAAGAAGAAAGCATAATCAACCTCGAAGGTTTGAACGGGGCAGGAATTGAACTTAATGCCTGGATTTCGATTGATACATCAGGCAAAGTAACCATTACCAACCACCGCGCTGAAATGGGGCAGGGATCATTTCAGGCTGTTCCCCAAATCATTGCTGAAGAATTGGAAGTGGACCTGAACCAGGTAAACATTGTATTTGCATCGGGCAACAGTGCGAAATATGGAAGCCAGGTAACCGGAGGTAGTTCAACCGTGCGAGGTTCCTATAAAAAATTATTGAAACTGGGTGCCACTGCCCGTGAAATGCTTATTGAGGCTGCGGCAAAAAAATGGAATGTAAGCAAGGAGGAATGCTACGCTGAAAACGGAAACGTTATTCACAAGCCGTCCGCAAAGAAAAC